>CALBWZ010000280.1 GCA_937893415.1 uncultured Comamonadaceae bacterium
TCTACTGTCTCAGATTTGGCCTACAGCAGGCTGACTTATGCAGACCTTCCCTAAGCAAGTTGCGCAAGGCATCACCACCGCCAGCTCCTGGCAGGTAGGCCATCTCGATGTGCTGAGCTTTAAAAAAGCCTTTTTCTTCATCCACCAGCAAGTTGGTGATCTCGGTAATAGGCTTGCTCCAGCCTGCCACGACTACCCTGTCTGGTTGCACGGCGGTTTGCGACCATGCCGCTGTACTGATACACAGCGACACCGCACCCAGCAGCGACAACACCGCTGTTGTGTTGATCCATTGTTTCATCCATTGTTTAGCCATGTCGAGTTACTTTCTAGGTCATGAGTGGTTAACGCTTTTAAGTGCGCGTTAACCATTGAGTTGATTTATAAAAACACAGCCCCAACACGGTAATAAGTGTCAACACTGCAAACATCAAAGGGGTGTCCATTGAGCCCTGAGCGGCAATGATTAAAGCGCCCAAGCCTTTACCGGCCACAATGAACTCAGCAACCACTGCACCCACCCAGGCCAGCACAACGGCCACACGCAAACCGGCATAAATAGTGACTCGCCCAGCAGGTACTTTTAAGTGCCACAAGGTTTGCCAACGGCTGGCACGCAACATCCGAAACAGCTCCAGCTGCTTGCTATCTGTTTGCCGTATGGCTGCAGCCGTGTTTTCAAGCAGGGGAAAGAAACATATCAGCGCAGTCATCACGATGATGGGCAAGCTACCGAAACCAAACCAAACGATGAAAAGTGGCGCCAGCGCCAATTTCGGGATCACCTGACTGGCCACTACAAAGGGCATCACGACACCACGCAAGCCAGTCAGCTCACCCAGCAGCAAACCACCTAGGAAGCCCATGGCGGAGCCTAATAAAAAACCCATCAGCACGGCACTCAGCGTGGACAGAATATGGGGCCACAGGTAGCCACTGGATAGACCTTGCAGCAATGAGGCCACGACAACAGAAGGTGCTGGCAACACCAATGGCGAGGTCTGATTTGAAACAACCCAGCCTTCCCAAGCGAGCAAGAAAACCACGCCCAATAGCCATGACAACATCCAACTGCGTTTCAACACTGCGCTCCGTCCATGGTTGCGCGCAACCGTTCACACAAGGCGTTAAAGGGCGGTGAGTAGCGCAGCGTTGGTTGTCGTGGTGTTGGCAAGTTGACGTCATAACTTGCATTGATTTTTCCGGCGCGCATGCAACTGACGCGGTTTCCGAGATACACAGCCTCACTGATGTCGTGGGTCACAAACAAGACCGACGTGCCAAAGGCAAGGCACAACTTGAGAAAATCACGTTGTAATTCGTCTCGTGTGATGGCGTCTAAGGCGGCAAAAGGCTCATCCATAAACAGCATGGATGGTTTTAGGATTAAGGCGCGGGCAATGGCAACACGGCTTTGTTGACCACCGGACAGACCAGACACCTTGCTGTGTGCAATATTTGTTAAACCAAGCTGCTCCAGCAGCTGCGCCGCATGGCGCCTATCAGCGACCGTGACCGTGCGGTGCAAACTCACAGGCAACAACAGGTTGTCGCTCACATCTAGCCAATCGAGCAACGTAGGCGCTTGAAACACAAACCCCATTTCAGGTCTGGGTGCTTGCAAGGCGATGCCATTCAAATGCACCGAGCCTTGTTGTGGGCGCAATAAACCCGCAGCAACTTTCAGTAAGCTGGTTTTGCCGCAACCACTGCGACCAATAAGGCAGTGAATTTCCCCTTTGTTAACGTGCAAACTCACGTCGCGCACAACTTGGCTTTGCTCGGGGTAGCTCAAACTCACAGCGTCAAGTTGCAAAAAAATAGCCATCTCAGATCTCGTAGGCCGTGAACTGCTCGCCGCTGCGCTCAGCGCTGTCTTCAATATCCACCATGCGCACCAAATCAAGCAAGCTGAAGCGCCCGTCGTGATGCCAGCCTGCTGCAGGTTGTGTCATAGCACCCAAGGCACACACACGGGTTACACCGGCTCTGCCCAAGCCATCTGATAGCACCAAGAGTTCTTCGGGCGAGGCCGCCACACCTGCCGTTTGTAAAAAGTCACGCTGCTGTTCAACGAGCGCGGCAATGTCGTCCAAACTGTCCACAGCCACCACCAGCACCCTGCGGTTCAGTGGGCCTGGAGAGAGGGGCAAACTGCGTTCAGAAAACACCACTGTCCCCCACACCGCATGGCTACCCATCACGGTTAAATGCGCATTGGTGACAGCCTCTAACTCATAGGCATTGCACCAAGCACTGACTTGTCCAGCCTCCTCAAGCGACAGCTCGCGTTGGGGGAGTTTGTGCGACACAGCCGCAAGTGACGTTGTGAGGTACTGGGCAAACTCCAGTGGGCTCACCACGCCACCACGCTGCACATAGACCATGTGCGGCGAGTAGCAGCCTTGTTGGTCATAACGGGCCACGTCCAATGCCAATTGGTGCGCCAGTTGTGGGCCTGTACCAGCGCACAGTGCGCTTGCACTGACGACGCCAAAGCTCAACTTATGGCCGTGCGCAATAAAACGCGTGGTCACTGGGACATTGGCTTGCATGGCTTGCAAAACGTCATTGCCGCCGTAAGCCACCACCACATCGGCCAATCCAAAGGCATGCTGCTCGGCATGTGATGCAGCGCCGCTTGGCCACCACACGACTGCGAAGCAATCTGACCAGCGTGGCTCTATATCGACCAATAAGCGGGCATACAAACTTGCAAAAATTGGCTCTGCGCTAGAGACCTTGCCAATGGAGCCGGCTTTCACCAACAGACCAGACACAAAGCTCCACAGAGACAACGCAGGGACATTGCCCGCCCACACATGGAGCATGAGGTCTGGGCCATAGGCTTTCGACCAGCCGCCTTTTACACGGGGTTGAAACTCATCAAGCAGTTTGGGATTGGGGAAATCCTCGACCACAAAACGTTGCAGCTGCAACGCTCTAAATGTATGCAGGTAAGCGTTCAGGTTCAGCCTTACCATCTCGCTGGTAAAGCCTGTTGCCAATGGCAACAGGCGCTCAAGCGCTTGGCGGTATAAATCGCCTTGGTCTAGGAGGCGGGCTGTAGCCAAATCCAGCACGCGGACAATCTCAGAGACCTTCATGGTCTTTAAATGCGCCTGACTTGCACAACGAATACGGTCTGCCAACGCGGCCATCTGACCCGCGCTGATCAGTGGCATATCGACCAGCAATGGCGCGTCAAGCGAACCCATGGTCACCCGGTTCCAAGACACATCGGCATCGGCAATACCAGGCAGATAGCCTGCTTTAAAGTCTGGCGCAGTCACGGCGCAGACGCTTTCAAAAACTCATCCACAGCCAACGAGCAGCCTTTTGCTTGTGTGCCTTGTGCGCGGCCTAATAAAACAAAACCATGGTCTTGCATCACGCCTACATCTTCAGTCAGTATGGTGACCACCGAGTTGTAGTTGGCCAAGTCGGTATGGGCCAACACACCCCGCTCGCCAGGGGCAACGGCTTGGCCAGTCAGTGGCTCGACCAAGCGAGAGCGAATCCAATGGGGGCCGCTTTTTACCGACGGCGTAATGTGATTGCCCGCATCGTAAAACTGGCTGCTCAACTCAGTCATGCCGTACATATTGAGGCAACGCTCAGCGCTGACGCCAAACGTGGCTGACAGCTGCTGGTAAAACGCCTCGACAGGCACATCTCTAGACTGCCCTTTGAAGCCACCGGTATCCAACAACAAGCTCTCCGCTGGCAAGGTAAACGTTAGGTTCCGTGCTTTCAGCTCGTCCATCAGATGCACAAAACTAAAACTAGCTCCTAGCAAAAAGAAAGGCTCGCCTGCGCGCTGTGCATCCAGCAATGCCTCGCACAACAAGTCGACTTGCAGGCCCTTGTCGTTCAAGTAATGGGCACTGTCTGGCGTTGCGAATGACGCAAGCGCCAGCCCCAAATAATGCGCCAAGGAGGAGTTGGGCAGCAGGTGCTCGTCAGGGAAAAGAATACCCATGCGGACATGCTTGAGTCCGCGCATCACATGCTGGTCAAAGTTGCGCAACATAGATGCGTCATAAACGGCCATGCTGGGGTGGTAGTGCCTGCCCTTCACATCGCCTCTGGTTGTCCCGCTGGTCATGAACACCCTGTCACACGTCTGCGGTTCAACGCAACTGAGTGTCAAATCCTTGAAGGCGTTGATGGGTACAGCAGGAATGTCACGCCAATCTTTTACCACCCGCGGTGTCTTGCCGCGGCTGTGGCAAAAACGCTGGAAAGGCACATTGTTTGCAAACTGGTGGGCAAACACGCGCAGTGCCAGCGCGTTGAACGCCTCGTCGCTGACCTGGGGCTTCGCCATAAAGCCGAGGACATCTGCAACCAACAAGTCACAAGCGGTTTGATCGATAGCCAACATGTGGTGCCATTCTGTACAGGCAGGTCGGCTTGCCATAACCCGTGCAGCAAAAATACAGCTGTGTGAGTCGTTTGTATGGCTAGCTTCCCTGCGCGAGGATTACCTCAATCAGGTTCAAAGGGACTTTCTCAGTCGAGGCCGGCAACGGTCTCAACACCCCTAGCGAATGTGCTTTATTAATGCAGCACAAATTAAGTATATGCGAAGTTCTAATGCCCTTGCAGGCATGGCGTGTTGCGAGACCAGCGACCACAGCTGCTGCCACTTGCGCAAGGCCACACCTCAACACATAACGGCGCTGAAAAACCCTCATATATGGGCTGGTAAGGAATGCGGATGCCGTTACAACGTCAAGTGACAGAGGCGCTATGGCAGCGCCAGTAGCGCTGCACAACGCTTAAAACTGGGGCGGGCGTTTGGCCAAAAATGCATCGATGCCTTCACGGTGTTGGTCTGAGTCCGCATAGGCATAGGCTTGCCCAATGGGCAACACACCGCCCACGGCATGTTGCAGCATGTCAGGCCAGCGTGCGCGCAAGGCTTGCTTGTTTAACGCGGCGGCCTGAGGCGACAACTTCACCAAGCGGTGCATGATGCGAAACACTTCCATATCGAGCGCGTCCGCTGGGCAGGCGTGGCTTAGAAAACCTGTATGTATCAGCCGCTCGCTGCCCACCACGGCGGCCAACAACAACACATTGCGCGCCACAGCATCGCCTACCGCGTGGGCCACAATAGCGGACTCTTTTGGCGCCATGGGAAAGCCCAGCTTGGCAATAGGCGCACCAAATTTAGCGCCTAGGTTGGCCAAGCGAAGGTCGGCGCAACTGGCCATCTCAAGACCTGCACCCATGCACGTATTAGAAATATTGGCCACCACTGGCAAATCGCAAGCCAAAATAGCGCGCAAGCCTGGCCACACCAGCTCCTCATGGAAATGGGTGAGCTTGGTTTGGTCAAACCTAAAGCTCGGATATTCGCTGATATCGCCTCCAGAACAAAATGCCTTGCCATGCGCATCGCCCACCAATTCCACAGCACGCGCTTGCGGATTGGCCGCTATGGCATCAAACACGCGGGGCAGCTCAACCCACATGTCACGGTTCATGGCGTTCATGCGCGTTGGGTTGCTGATGGTCACACGTGCCCACCAAGGATGGGGCCAAGTCAACGTGACATGGGCACCCATGTCAGGGCATGTTCTTTTTACTGGCCACCACCCACATAATGGCCCCACCCAACACCATGGGCATACACAGCCACTGTCCCATGCTCAAGCCTAGGTTCAGCAGCCCTAGATGCGCATCTGGCTCTCGGAAATACTCAGCAACAAATCGCAACACGCCGTAGCCCATGAGAAACAGCGCAGACACTTGACCCAGTTTGCGCGGCACGCGGGCATACAACCACAACACAACAAACAGCAACAAACCTTCTAACAACAACTGGTAGATCTGTGAGGGGTGGCGCGGCAGATCACCTGCCCCTCTAAACACCATGCCCCAAGGCAGCGACGGGTCTGTGACACGCCCCCACAACTCGCCATTGATAAAGTTGCCCAAACGCCCTGCGGCCAAACCAGTCGGCACACATGGCGCAATCAGGTCAGTGATGCGCAGAAACCGCACATTGCGCGAATGGGCAAACCACAGCATGGCCACCAGCACCCCCAACAAGCCACCATGGAAACTCATACCGCCTTGCCAGACCGCAAACACCTCTAAAGGGTGGGAAAAGTAATAGGCAGACTTGTAAAACAAACAGTAGCCCAAGCGTCCACCCAAGACCACACCCAGCACGCCCAAGAACAATATGTCTTCGATATCGCTGTTTTTCCAATCGCGTCCATCGGCCTGCGTGCTGAAAGGCTGATGCGCCAAACGAGCACGGCCTAACAGCACAAACAGCGCAAATGCCAGTAAGTAAGTGAGTCCATACCAATGGATGGCCAATGGCCCAAGGGCCAGCGCGACAGGATCAATGAGTGGGTGTATCAACATGGTGTTATTTTGCGCTCAGTCAGACAGGAGAGCTGCTAACCTCTAAAATGTTTATTTTCCTTGTACCTCACCCAACCAATCACACGTAGGGCAACTATGTCAGAGACAAAAGTAATCAAAATCAACCGCCGTTCAGCCACTATCACAGAAGGCAAGTCCCGCGCGCCCAACCGCTCCATGTATTACGCCATGGGCTACGAGGCTGCCGACTTCAAGAAACCCATGATTGGTGTGGCCAACGGTCACTCCACGATTACACCTTGCAACAGCGGCTTACAAAAGCTGTCAGATGCGGCTGTCGAGGGCATAGAGGAATCTGGTGGTAACGCTCAAATGTTTGGCACCCCCACTATTTCTGACGGCATGGCCATGGGGACAGAGGGAATGAAATACTCGCTTGTGTCTCGCGAGGTCATAGCGGACTGTGTCGAGACCTGCGTGCAAGGCCAGTGGATGGACGGCGTGTTGGTTGTCGGGGGCTGTGACAAGAACATGCCCGGCGGCTTGATGGGCATACTGCGTGCCAACGTACCAGCTATTTACGTATATGGCGGCACTATTTTGCCAGGCCGTTACAAAGGACAAGACCTCAACATCGTGAGCGTGTTTGAAGCAGTAGGCGAAAACGCCGCAGGCAAGCTCAGCGACGAAGACCTGCTTGAAATTGAAAAGCGTGCTATTCCCGGCACAGGCTCTTGCGGTGGTATGTACACGGCCAACACCATGTCTTCTGCCTTTGAAGCCTTGGGTATGTCTCTACCCTACTCCTCGACCATGGCCAACGTGCACGACGAAAAAATGCAATCGGCCAAAGAGTCAGCCAGGGTATTGGTTGAAGCCGTGCGCAAAGACCTCAAGCCGCGTGACATCGTGACGCGCAAATCCATTGAGAACGCGGTTGCGGTGATCATGGCCATCGGTGGCTCAACCAATGCGGTACTGCACTTTTTAGCCATCGCCCACTGCGCTGAAGTGGCGTGGACGATTGACGACTTTGAACGCATCCGCCAGCGCACACCTGTGTTGTGTGACCTCAAGCCCAGCGGCAAAGCCTTGGCGGTCGATTTGCACGTGGCCGGCGGTATTCCGCAAGTGATGAAAATCATGCTCAACGCAGGCCTTTTGCACGGTGATTGCATCACCATTACCGGGCAAACCATTGCAGAGATACTCCATGATGTGCCCGATGCGCCCAGCGACGAAGGTGTGATTCACAGCATAGAAAATGCCATGTACAAGAAAGGCCACTTGGCCATTCTCAAGGGCAACCTGTCACCTGAAGGCGCTGTAGCCAAAATCACTGGCCTCAAAAATCCAGTCATTACTGGTCCTGCGC
>CALBWZ010000281.1 GCA_937893415.1 uncultured Comamonadaceae bacterium
AGCTGCAACAAATGGAGTCATTTCAACTTGGACAAGAATTGGCAGGGCAAAAAAGAACCAAAACAACTGCACTAAAGGCGGTGTTGTGCGAAAAAATTCAACCAACAAGCCAGCAGGAATGGACAAAAGCCGCCACCGAGACAATCTAAGCAGTGCCAAGCTCAGTCCAAGAGGAACGCCAAAGGTAAGCGCTGTGCCCGTGAGCTTCAAGGTGTTGAGTAAGCCCATCCCCAACACATCCGAGTTGGCAAGAATGGGCGCGAAATCCCAGTTGTACATGACTTGCTTGCCGGCCCGGCTGAATGGGCCTTAGAGCATTTCTTTCATGACAGCAGGCGAAGCCTTGGGGTCAAGACCAAAGCTAACCAGAAACTCTTCGTACCACTTTTGAGTCTGGCCACTTTTGTAGTGGGTTGCAAATGTGTTGTCGACAAAATCGCGGAAAGGCTTGTCGTCTTTGCGAAGTGCCGCACTTGATGCTTGAAATTTGGCTGGTTTGGGAACAACAATCTTGCCAGTACCCAGCGCTTTGCGTGCCACAAGCAAGGGCGGGTGAAATAGGCTCACCGCATCAGCTCTTCCAGACTGGAATGCAGCAATGGCCTCGGCATTGCCAGGAAAACGTTGGATGGTTGCCTTAGGAGCGTATTCGCTGACGAATTTGTCCATGCTACTTGCTTGCGGTACGGCAATTCGCACTCCGACTTTATCCAGGTCGCTCCACTGTGCTGCTGGTAAGTCATCACGCGCCAAAACAGCTAGAGAGTAATACAGTAAAGGTGATTGTGGAAAATCAACAGCCTGGGCACGTTCGGGTGTTGCATCCAACATGTACATGATGTCGATCTTGTTGGATTGAAGTGCGGCAATGGCCGTGCCCCAGGTGACCTCTACCGTTTCCAACTTAACCCCAAGGGCAGAAGCCATAGCTTTACCCATTGAAATGCCAAAGCCTGAGGTCCATTCGCCCGATTTAGGGTCTTTGGAGAACCACGGTGGGGCCTGAGTTACGCCAATGCGTATGCTTCCTCGCTGTTTAATCTGATCCAAAGTGCCGCCGGACTGTGCGAGAACGCTGTTGGGCAAAAGAATTGCCAAAGCGCTAGCGGAAATACCGGACAATGCTGTTCTGCGGTCCAATGTCATGACAAAACTCCTGTTGTGGCTAGAAAATATTGACGTATACGGAATTGACTGACCGACTAAGCTTTATGAGGCTTAGCGAATATTGTCAATAACGTAGGAAGATTCTACGGCGCAAGGCCAAGTCGTGCTTAGCAAAATGTCCTAATCCACGTGACATTCATTGATCAGTTATTCAAGAACATCAAGTTATGGCTTGCGGGTTACTTCAAATGGTGTAACAACTTCAGGCTGAATAAGTGATTCAAGTGGGGGGTAATGTAACTTGCAGTTCAGCATTCGTCATCATGGTTATCCCTTGAGGCGTCACGGTGTCCAGTTTAGGAGGGCATCACCGCAATGGGTGGCATCAATTGCCAAGCAACCTGAGTGATTCAAACTTAACTCAGACAATAATGTCCAAACTCCAGCAGATACGATCGCAACTGGCACGTGCTTTTGGTATAGCTCGCTTGCTACGATGCACCCTAGGCCGATGATCAGGTCGCGCTCGCGCATGATGATGGCAGCAGGGCCGGTGCCGTTTCGGATGGCTTCCGCGAGCACGCTGCTGCTAGAACTTGAGCCTTTAGAGCGTTCCATCAATATGACATGGCCAGCTAAGCTAAGACCAAACTGAGGATGGCGTGCCTCAAGGACGCGCCCTTGGAATGAATCATAACCACCCCAGAAACTTAAGGGCTCAGACAAAAGCAAAGGTGCTCCACTACCGTTGCCAGTCACGACCACAGTAGCTGGGTAGGAGTGGGCAATGGGTTCACTTTGCATTAAAAATCACTTCGCCTTTGAAAGCAGAAAGTACGCATTCATGAAGACTGCCAAAGGCTACCTGTACGCCTATGGTGGATGGCGCATAATGCGCCCACTTACCAGAGTTGGTCATTACTAAGCCAATGCTTTGTCGCATGATTGGTGTTATGTAAGTGCAAGTGTCAGTGACAATTGTGATGCCTAAATTCCGCATGCTCTGCGCTAGACCGGATTGCTCTAGTTCCCAAAGAATGAAGCGGCTGGTGTTGACATAAAAGTCAACGGCTAGTTTGGAATTTTGCGCGATTAGCAACTGATGTAATTTATCAAACTCAGTGAGTGAAAAATGTGGCGTTCCTAAGCTCACGGCCACAAGCTTGTCACCTGCTTTTGTTGCACTCATTGCTTGACGAGCCTGCTGCAAATCTTTGAAAGAAACCGGCACAACTTCAGTTGGATTACGCCCTCCAAAGGCATCTCCAAGCGTAGTTGCTTCAGGCGTGATGCCAAGCGCATGAAACAGGCCTACGGCTCCGGTTGCAGCAGCAGCAGCGCCTAAAGCCTTTAATTCGTCCTCACTGGTATCAAGAGGAAGACCTGAAAACACGGGGATGCGATTACCAACACGCCCGCCAACCCATAAACCAAGGACTGCGAACCAGATATCTCTTGCATCGCTTTGGTTTGGGAAATCCTGCAATTCGTATAGCACTGGACCATAACGATTTTCAGTTAAGTG
>CALBWZ010000282.1 GCA_937893415.1 uncultured Comamonadaceae bacterium
GGCCCCCAAACGCTGAACCACTTTGCAGGCTATGCATTTTCTGTCAGTCCATCACGCGGTGGGCGACGACCTGAACTGGACGACTTTGAGGTGTTGGAGTGGATTGGCCGCTTACTGGCGCGCTTGCACAACGTCGGCGCGGCCAAGCCCTTTGCGCACCGTCCCGCCATCAACCCCACGACCTACGGACTGGATTGCAAGGCGTGGCTGCTGGCCAACAACGCGCTACCGCTAGATGTTGAACGACAGTGGTGCGATGCCTTTGACACAGCCATACAGATGGTTCAAAGCAAGTGGGCCTTGTTCGAGGAGTCTCATTTTGAGTGGGCCTCTATTCGCCTACACGGCGACTGCCACCCCGGCAATATTTTATGGACGCCCAGCAGCGGGCCGCATTTTGTAGACCTTGACGATGCGCGCAGCGGCCCCGCCATACAAGACCTGTGGATGCTGCTGTCTGGCGACAGGCGCGCACAAACCCAAGCTTTGTCTGCGGTGCTGGAAGGCTACGAACAAATGCGCCCCTTTAACCGTGCCGAGCTGGCGCTCATTGAGCCCCTGCGAACACTGCGCATGGTGCACTACAGCACATGGCTGGCCAAGCGCTGGGACGACCCCGCCTTTGCCGCCAACTTCCCGTGGTTTGGCACATCAGACTATTGGCAAGGCCAAGTCCACCAATTGATTGAGCAGGCAGAGGCCATGCAAGAAGTCTCTCTTTCGGTTTAAATAGGCACCCATGACCACACACTTCTACCAACCCAAAGACGGCCACGGCCTGCCCCACGACCCGTTCAACGCCATCGTAGGGCCGCGCCCCATAGGCTGGGTGTCCACCCACAACGAACAAGGCCAACTGAACTTGGCGCCTTATAGCTTTTTCACCGCATTCAACTACACGCCGCCCATTGTTGGCTTCACCAGCATTGGCGCCAAAGACAGCTTGCACAACGCCCAGGCCACAGGTGAGTTTGTTTGGAACCTGGTCACCACCGACTTGGCCAAGGCCATGAACGAGACCTGCGCGGTGGTGCCTCTGGGTGTGAGTGAGTTTGAGCTTGGCGGCTTAACACCCGCGCCATCTAGCGTTGTGAAACCTCCGCGCGTGTTGGAAAGCCCTGTCAACTTTGAGTGCAAAGTGACACAGATTGTGCAGCTCACCACCGTGGAAGGTCACCACGTAGAAACCTGGCTGGTGCTGGGCCAAGTGGTGGGTGTGCACATCAACAACGCGCTGCTGGTCAACGGCGTGTACGACACCGCAGCGGCTGGCCATGTGTTGCGCGGTGGCGGCCCAGCCGACTATTTCACACTGGGCCCAGAAGCCAAGTTTTTAATGCCCAGACCACCATCAGCGGCCGAGCAGCAGCGAAAAATTTAACCCCCTGACCCGCTGTAGCGCGCCCAACAGCGTCAGCGCTACACGCATAGCCAAAATAATGGTCGCTTTAACCCGCCAACAGGCCGTAATGAGAACGCCCGCTTGATGCGCTCGCATACGCTGGCGACAAACTTGCAGCGCACACTTTGAATCTCCCTCCATGAACGCTTCAGAACTCACTGCACTCATCGCTTTGGCCACCGCAGCCAGCTTCACGCCTGGGCCCAACACCACGTTGTCGGCAGCCATGGGCGCGCAGGCCGGCTTGCGCCATGCCTTGCCGTTTGTGTGCGGCGTTCCCGTAGGGTGGTGTGCACTGTTGATGCTGAGCGCATTGGGTGTGGGCGCCACCGTGACACAGCAGCCAGCGCTGCGCACACTGATTACAGCGCTGGGCTGTGGCTATTTGCTGTGGCTGGCATGGCGCATTGCCCAGGCCCCTGTGCAACTCAGTGCGCTCAACACCGCACCCTTGCGCATTGGATTTTGGCAAGCCATCGCGCTGCAGTTTGTCAACATCAAAGGCTGGATGTTGTCATTGAGCGTGGCCGCGGGCTGGCTCAACACGCCAGATGACTTGTGGGCGCGCGCCGCCTGGGTACTGCCCTTGATGGCTTTTTACGGCTTTAGCAGCAACTTGCTGTACGCCTGGATGGGTTCTCGCTTGCGCGAATGGCTGCAAGTAGGTGGGCGCATGGCCTGGTTTAACAGGGGTATGGGCAGCTTGCTAGGCGTGACCGCTGTGTGGATGCTGCTGACCACTATGGGCGGCGCATGAGCAACCGCACAGAAATGAAAGGCTACGTGCTGGGCGTGATTGGCGTTACGGTGTTCGCCGCCACGCTACCGATTACAAAAATTGCAGTGGGCAGTGAGGCCGAGCCATTGATGAGTGGTCAATTTGTCACGCTGGCGCGCGGTGCCATTGCGGCCATGCTCAGTGCCTTGTGGCTGCTGTGGGTGCGCCCGGCCATGCCGCAAGGACGAGACTGGCTGTGGCTTGGCGTGACGGCATGTGCGGTGGTGATTGGCTTTCCGCTGTTGATGGGTTTGGCCATGCGCCATGTAGACGGCACGCACGCCAGCGTGGTGTTAGGCGCATTGCCATTGGCCACGGCCGCATGTGGCGCGCTGCTGCACGGCCAACGCGCGCCACGTCATTTTTGGCTGGCAGCCGTGGTTGGCGCTGCCCTGGTCATGGCGTTTGCCATGTGGAACGCCCCCACCGCCGCAGGCATTGGCATGGGTGGCTTGTCAATAACAGGAGCCGACTTGTTGCTACTGGGTGCTGTGCTGTGTGCCGCGCTGGGTTACACCACCGGCGCTGATTTGGCCAAAAAACACCGATCTGAAACTGTCATCAGCTGGGCACTCGTGGTGGCCAGCCCCATCACGCTGCCCGGTATGCTCATGACCTGGCCAAGCGCTCCCATGCCCGCAGTGTCGTGGTTTGCTTTGGCCTATGTCGCCCTGTTCTCCATGTGGATTGGTTTTTTCGCGTGGTACCGAGGCTTGGCGCTGGGCGGTGTGATGCGGGTCAGCCAAGTGCAGTTGCTACAACCCTTTTTAGGCATCTTGTTTTCTATTCCGCTGCTGGGTGAGTCATGGTCATGGACTGCCGTGACCTTCGCAGGCGCGGTTGTCGCCTGCGTCATGCTTGGCAGGCGGACACTGCGACATGCATGAGCCCATACACCCACATACTCAGCCTATGTAAATAATACCAACAACCAACCGAAAGCCACACACCATGCACACACAACTGGACCACATTGTGATCGGAGCCACCACGCTGGCGCAAGGCGTGGCGTGGTGCGAAGCCACCTTAGGCGTGGTGCCCGGCCCCGGTGGTGAGCACTTGAATATGGGCACGCACAACCGCTTACTGCGCATCAGCAGCGACGCGTTTCCGAGCGCTTACTTAGAAATCATTGCCATTGCACCGCATTTGGCTGCGCCTACAGCCCATCCGCGTTGGTTTGACTTGGACAACCCAGCCATTGTTGCCAGCCTCAACACACACGGCCCGCAGCTGCTGCATTGGGTGGCGCAAACAGACGACATCCATGCGGCCTGCGCGGCCACTGAGCAACTGGGCATCACCTTAGGCCAGCCACAAGCGGTTTCGCGCATGACGCAACGCGGCTTGCTGGAATGGACTTTCAGCATCAACGCCAACGGCGAGCGCCCCATGCACGGCGCATTGCCTCACCTGATTCAATGGGCAGACGCCTCGCCGGTGGTGCACATGCCGCTTGGCAGCGTGGGCTTGTCCAGCGTGCGCGTCAGCGCCGCGCCAGACAACTTGCCGCTGTTGCGCAGCTGCGCAGCGGCCTTGGCGTTGGAAGCCGTCACGGTTGAACAAGCGCCTAGCGCCTTCAGCGTTCAGCTCCTCACACCCGCAGGCTTGGTCACACTGCAAACCACAGCTCAAGGGTATTGACACGTTTTAATTTGCTAGGGAGACCATTAAATAATAGGCTAAAAGTAGTAATATGGTGAGCAGCTTACTTATCTTGACGGCCTTGCCATGCACACCTACACCCCATCGGAAGTTCAGACCGCACAGCGCGCCGTATACGCCGCCATGCCGCCAACCCCGCAATATGCGTGGCCACAGCTGGGCGCACGCGTCGGTGCGCAGGTATGGGTCAAACACGAAAACCACACCCCTGTCGGAGCTTTCAAAATTAGAGGCGGCTTAACGTACATGGCGGCACTCAAGGCTGCAGGCCACATGCCGACAGGTTTTATTGCCGCCACGCGTGGCAACCACGGTCAAAGCATTGCCTTCGCGGCCAGCCAACACAATGTGCCCACCACCATCGTGGTGCCCGCAGGCAATGCATTGGAGAAAAATGCCGCCATGCGAGCCTTGGGCGCACAACTGGTTGAATACGGCGACGACTTTCAAGCGGCCCGCAGCCACGCGAAATTATTGGCAATCCGCCACAACCTGCACAGCGTGCCCTCGTACCACCGCAACCTGGTGTCAGGCGTGATGACCTACTGGCTAGAGTTTTTTGAGAGCTTCAAAGATGGCGCAGCACCTGATGTGGTGTTTGTTCCCATTGGTCAAGGCTCTGGCTTTTGCGCTGCTGCTGCTGCGCGTGCGCACTGCAAAGTCAGCACCCAACTCGTTGGCGTGGTGTCTGGTCACGCAACTTGCTACCTAGACTCATACAGAGCTGGCCATGCCATCAGTGCACCAGCCCGCACAGCCTTGGCAGATGGCTTGGCGTGCAGCGTGCCAGACGCCGAATCGCTGGCGATCGTCATGGACCAAGCCGACGATGTGATTGCCGTGTCTGACGACGAGGTAGCCCACGCCATGCGTGTGTTGTTTGCCGACACCCACAACGTCGCAGAAGGGGCGGGGGCGGCCTCCATGGCCGCAGCCATTCAGCAACGCGGCAAGTGGGCCGGTAAACGCGTGGGTGTCACCTTGTGCGGCGGCAATGTTGACAGCGCCATGTTTGCCCATGTGCTGGCGGGACACACGCCCGCCTTTGTGTCCTAGCAATAACCCTGTAGGTCGCCACCGCGACTCTTTGATAACACGCATGTGTACAAAATTTACCAATGGGACACCTCTATCTAGTACGCCACGGCCAGGCTTCATTTGGCTCAGACAACTACGACCAGCTCAGTGAATTGGGCGGCCGACAAAGTGAACGATTAGGCCAATACTTCGCGTCTAAAGGCAGAGCCTTTGACACGGTGGTCACGGGTAGTCTGGTACGGCACACACAGACGTGGGCAGGTATTGAGCGCGGCTTGGGTCTGACGCCTGGACAATGCGCCGTGCAAGTTGAGCCAGGCTTGAATGAGTACGACAGCCACGCGGTGATCAACGCCATCAACCCAGGCCCGCTGCCTGCGTTGTCAGAGCCTGGCGCGTATCAAACCTACTTTCGCTTGCTGCGCGACGGGTTGCGCGCATGGATGGACGGTGTGGTTACACCTGTTGGTATGCCTGACTACGACACATTCAGGAGCGACATTGTTGAGGTGCTCAAACGCGTACGCGACAACAACGCAGGCAAACGCGTGCTGGTGGTGAGCAGCGGCGGGCCCATTTCCACCACCATTGGCTATCTTCTCAGCACGCCGGCAGAAACCACCATTGAGTTGAACTACCAAATTCGCAACACCGCGCTCACCGAGTGCCGCATCACAAGTAAAGGCTTGCGCTTGGTCAGTTTCAACGCACTGCCGCACCTAGACAACGACGCAGATGCGGCCTTGCACACCCACACATAACTCTAGCCTCGCAGTGTTGTGCTTGGCAAGCCATCCATCTCAAGCCACAACTGAACCAACGACGCAGCGGCGGCTTGCAGCACGGCTTGGCCCTTTTCAGCACTGGCTGCGGCCGCGTTGCCTGCGGCACCGGCCGGATTGATATCTTGCATCTGCCATGCCAACTTGGCGCTTTTGCCATTGCCCAGTATGTGGGTGCTGTTTGCCCGGACTTCTGAGCTAGAGGCGAAGTTAATGGCCTCGGCCATGTTCACCAACTCGGGCTTGATCGCCAGCATCATGGAGGTTTCTATATCGCCAGCATGCGAACCAAACCGGTGCTCGTGCGCTGAAAACAATTGATGCACGTCGTCACCCAACGGCAGGGCAAACCAGTTCACGCTGACCACCAACATACCCAAGCGGTTGCGTAAATCACGCGCCACCAAATCCAGCGCGCCAACTTGCCCGCCGTGCGCGTTGAACAGCACCAGCTTGTTGATGCCGCTGGCATGCACTGCCTCTCCCAGCTCTGTCCACAGGGCAATGAGCGTCTTGCTGCTCAAGCTCAAAGTGCCCGGGAATCTGGCGTGCTCTGGACTAAAGCCAACAGGCTGCAACGGCAAGGCCAACACAGACGGGCAGTTGGCCGCGCCGTTTGCCAGCCCCAACGCCTTGGACAATATGCAGTCGGCCAAGTCACTGTCCACGCTCAATGGCAAGTGTGGGCCATGTTGCTCGGTGGCACCCAGCGGCAATACGGCGATGGCTCGATGGCGGTCTAGGGCTAAAAAGTCTGGCGACTTTAAATCGGCCCACCAGCCGTGATGGGTGTGCGTCTTTGGCGCAGACTGGGCTGTGGGCCTAGATGGGGTTGTAGTAGGTGTGGCGCTTTGCATGGGTGCAGTGTAATGCCGCCGGATAATATGGAACCAATTGCAGGCAGTAACCTCTCAGTCATTGAGGCGTTTTTACACATACACAGGCTTTTGCCCCGCCGAGCCCATTTCAGCAAGTTTTATTGTTATCCACATGCTTATGCGCCTTCGCCCTCTCTTTGCTGCCACGTTTCCCGCCTGCGTTCTGACGTGTGCGCTGGCCATTCTTGGCGTGACAGTCTCGATAGGCGCTACCAGCGCGCAGGCTCAAACCACGGCGGGCTACAACGCTTTGGCCGACTTGGGCATGGCCAATACACAAGACCAGTTGGGTGCGATAGCCGCACTGCCCAAGCGCATTGGCGAATCTTCAGGCACCACAACCAGCACGCAAACCAACGCACAGTTACTGGCGTATGCACCACATGGCGTGTCGCCAGGAAAGACCATTTGGCTGGGCCTGCGCATTGCCCATGCCCCGAACTGGCACACCTACTGGAAAAACTCTGGCGACTCTGGCCTGCCCACCACACTGAGCTGGCAACTGCCTGCGGGCTGGCAACTCGGCGAGCTGGCTTGGCCTACGCCTAAAAAGTTTCCTCTAGGCCCCCTCGCCAACTATGGTTTTGACGGTACCGTGTTGCTGACCACGCCTGTTGTGCTGCCCGCCCAACTTGACACACCACCGGGCTCAAGCTTTGAAGTTGCCTTGCAAGCCGACTGGCTGGCTTGCAAAACCGAGTGCATCCCAGAAGACGCCACACTCGCACTCACGCTGCCTAGCAATGCACAGCTCACGGTGCACGCCCCGCTGTTTGACGACGCTTTTGCGCGGGTGCCCAAGCCTATAAGGGCACAAGCCGTCGTGACACCAACTGGCGACAGCACCACGTGGCGCGTGGCAGGTTTACCCGCCCAATGGGTGGGGCAACCTGTGGAGTTGTTCCCAGAAACCACAGGTCTCGTTGCACCCGGCGCGCCTTGGGCACAAGCCTGGGACACCCGTTCGGACCAAGCTGTGTGGACAGCACAAGTGCCGCAGCATGCGTTTAGGTCAGATTCACCTACACACATCGACACGGTTTTAGCGCTGGCTCAGCAAGACAAAGGCCTGCCCAGTGCGGCTGGTGTTCGCATACAAGTTGCGTTAGAGGGGGAATGGCCAGCTGTGAAAGCGCTCACAACCGTTAGCCCTGCTTTGCAGACGGCGCTTGACGCGGCGCAGTCTCAAGCCACAAACACCACAAGCAGCGCGCCTGTCTCAACAGCCACACTGCTGTTAACGCTTGGCGCGGCCTTGCTGGGTGGCTTGTTGCTCAACCTCATGCCATGCGTGTTTCCCGTGTTGGCGCTGAAGGTGTTGGCATTTGCACAACCCACCCAGCACACACGAGGCGGTTTGAGCAGCCACCAACGTGCGGGCTTGGCCTACACCGCCGGCGTGGTGGTGTCGTTTGTGGCTTTAGGCGGTGTGTTGTTGACGCTGCGCGCGGCAGGCGAGGCACTTGGTTGGGGCTTTCAATTGCAAAACCCAATGGTTGTGAGCGCCTTGGCCGTGTTGTTTACGCTGATTGCGCTCAACTTGTTAGGCGTGTTTGAGTTCGGTGCCATGCTCCCGCAAGGCCTGCTCAATGCGCGTGCGAAAAGCCCCAGGACAGATGCTTTTTTGTCTGGTGTGTTGGCCACTGCAGTGGCGTCGCCCTGCACCGCGCCATTTATGGGCGCGTCGCTTGGCTTGGCCATTGTGTGGCCCACCGCGCAAGCCTTGGCCGTTTTTGCGGCGCTGGGCTTGGGCATGGCCGCGCCTTATTTGTTGGCCAGTTGGGTGCCCAGCGTCGCCAACTTGCTGCCAAAGCCTGGGGCATGGATGGCCACGTTTAAAACCTTAATGGCCTTCCCCATGCTGGCCACAGTCGTGTGGCTGATGTGGGTGGTGGGACAGCAAACCAGCATGAACGGCGCTGCCGCCTTAATGCTGTTGTTGGTCATGCTGGCATTTGCTGTATGGGCGTGGCAGCAAGGTCACAGCGCCCGCACAAGTCGGACATGGCGGATGGTGGGTGCCGCCTTGTTGGCCACCAGCGCATGGAGCTTATGGGGCCCCATGACGCAAACGTCTTCTGCAACGACAGGCAACAGTTCAAACACCGCGTCAAGCACCGCCCTGTGGCAAACATGGACGCCCACAGCGGTGCAGGAGCGCTTAGACAATGGGCAAACCGTGTTTGTTGACTTCACAGCCGCATGGTGTGTGACCTGCCAAGTCAACGAGCTCACCACGCTTGCAAGCGAGCCCGTGCTGGCCGCTTTTAAAACCAACAACATTGCGCTGTTTAAAGCCGACTGGACCAAACGTGACCCAGCCATCACGCAAGCACTCAACGACTTACAACGCAGCGGTGTGCCCACCTATGCGGTGTACAGCCCAGGGCGCGCCCCCCAGGTGCTGACAGAAATACTCAGCCATGCAGTTGTGATTGCAGCGGTCACCCAGTAAGCCTGAACCTTTGAACGTCACCACCTTGTTAAGGATTTCAGCCACCTTAAAACCTGACCGTGACCTTGTTTCTTGTTCTGGCTAGGCTAAATTGGCCTATTTGGACAGCCCACAGACAGACCCTCAGATCCAGCCTGTTGGTTACAAGGACTCAGCAATTAGGGACAGATTTCAATTGTTTAACCCGTTCACCCAGTTGCGACCCACCACACACTGCGGACCGACTCACAACCAAATGAGTTGTCCCGAACCCGCGCTTAAAACGACCGCTACAAACTGCGACAATTAGCCTATGTTTGCCCCACTACAAAACGATACATTTATACGCGCTTGTTTGCGCCAGTCCACCACACACACGCCGATCTGGCTGATGCGCCAAGCTGGGCGCTACTTGCCTGAATACCGCGAAACGCGAGCCAAAGCGGGCAGTTTCATGGGCTTGGCGACCAACACAGACTACGCCACAGAAGTAACGCTGCAGCCACTGGAGCGTTTTCCGTTAGATGCAGCCATTTTATTCTCCGACATCCTCACCGTGCCAGACGCCATGGGCCTGGGCCTGAGTTTTGCCATCGGCGAAGGCCCCAAGTTTGAAAGAACTGTGCGCGATGAAGCGGCGGTTAATGCGCTAGAAGTGCCAGACATGGCCAAGCTGCAATACGTATTTGACGCAGTCACCTCAATCCGCACGGCTTTAAATGGGCGTGTGCCACTGATTGGCTTTTCTGGCAGCCCGTGGACGCTGGCGTGCTACATGGTGGAAGGCGGCGGCTCTAGTGACTACCGGTTGGTTAAAACGCTGATGTACCAGCGCCCTGACCTGATGCACCGGATCTTAGAGATTAATGCCGACGCCGTGGCCCTGTACCTCAATACCCAAATTGAGGCGGGCGCACAAGCTGCCATGATTTTTGACAGTTGGGGCGGTGTATTGGCCGACGGCGCGTTTCAAACTTTTAGCATGGCCTATACCCGCCGGGTGCTGGACAAGGTGCATACCGAGTTCAACGGCGTGAGAATTCCCAGGCTGGTGTTCACCAAAGGCGGCGGCATGTGGCTAGACGACATGAAACAACTGCCCTGCGATGTATTGGGCATGGACTGGACAGTGAACCTCAGCCAAGCCCGTGCCAAACTGGGTGACAGCCACGCGCTGCAAGGCAACCTGGACCCCAACGCCCTGTTTGCCGCGCCAGAGCAAGTGGCTCAATTGGGGCGCCATGTGCTGGACAGTTTTGGCAAACCGCACATGGGCGAAGGCACTGGCCCGACCCATATTTTTAACTTGGGCCACGGTATCAACCAGTTCACCCCACCCGAAAGCGTCACCGCGCTGGTGGAGGCAGTGCACAGCCACTCCAAACAACTTCGGGCCCAGGCCTAGCACATATTTTACTAAGCAAGATGACAATTTCCGGATTTTTATACCTACTTGTGCAC
>CALBWZ010000283.1 GCA_937893415.1 uncultured Comamonadaceae bacterium
ACATTTTTTCCGGGTGCCAAACCAGTGCGGTTGCCCAGTCTGAAGATGTGTGTGTCGACCGCCATGGTGGGTTGACCGAATGCACTGTTCAAGACCACATTGGCGGTTTTTCTGCCTACGCCTGGCAGAGCCTCCAAGGCTTCACGGTTGTTGGGTACGACGCTGTTGTGGTCGCGCAGCAACAGCTCGCACGCCTGCATCAAATGGCGGGCTTTGCTTTTATAAAGACCAATGGTTTTGATAGCGTCCTCCAGCGCAGGCAAGCCCATGTCGACAATAGCTTGCGGGGTGTTGGCTCTTGGAAACAGTTTGGCAGTTGCTTTGTTCACGCCTACATCGGTGGCTTGTGCCGACAGCAACACGGCGCTCAGCAGCTCAAAGACGCTGGTATAGACCAACTCTGTTTGTGGAGAAGGGTTGGCTTGAGCCAATGTTGAAAAAAATAGCTCTATATTGGCTTTGTTCATCAGCGAAGTTTACGGCGTTTGTGCACAATAGAACATTACCGTTTTTTGTACCTGACCAAGCACTGACCATGACCGACACCTTTGATACCGATTTATTTGCCCAGCGCTTGTCCAACATCGAAACCTCGGCTATTCGTGAACTGTTCAAGGTGCTTGGTAAACCCGGCATCATCAGCTTTGGCGGCGGTTTTCCCGATCCCAATTCTTTCGACGTGGCGGGTGTTGCCCAAGCCGCCCAGCAGGCCCTGGCCGACCACCCAGTTGCCGCCTTGCAATATGGCGCGACAGAAGGCTATGAGCCGCTGCGAGAGCAGTTGTGTGAGCTCATGGCCAACAAAGACGCAGCGGTCAAGCCCAACGAGTTGATTGTGACAACAGGCAGCCAACAGGCGTTGGACTTGATTGGCAAAACGCTCATCAATCCTGGCGATAAAGTTATTGTTGAAGGCCCTACTTTTTTGGCAACAATTCAGTGTTTTCGTCTGTATGGTGCAGAGCTCATTACGGTACCTGTCGATGACAACGGTGTGGATGTTGAGGCGTTAGAGGTATTGATTGCTCAGCACAAGCCGAAATTTGTGTATCTTATTCCGACTTATGGCAACCCAAGTGGTGCCACGCTCAGCTTAGAGCGGCGCAAGCGCTTGTTGGATGTGGCTGTTCAAACACGCACCTTGATCGTTGAAGACGACCCGTACGGAGACTTGTACTTTGATAAAGCGCCACCGCCCAGTTTGTTGGCGTTGAGTGCCGACGTGCCAGGCAGCAGGAATTGGTTGGTACACGCCAGTTCATTGAGTAAAAATTTGAGCCCTGGCTTGCGCATAGGTTGGATGGTTGCGCCTAAGCCGTTGTTAGAGAAAGCCGCCATGTGCAAGCAGTTCAGTGATGCCAACACCAGTTCTTTTGCACAGGTCACTGCCGCTGTTTATTTGTCCTCTGGGCGGTTGGGTCCGGCGTTGCAAGCAATGCGCGGCATCTATGCCAAACGTGCCCATTGCATGTGCGATGCTTTACAGCGTGAGTTGGGCAACGCCATTAGTTTTGTAAGGCCGCTTGGTGGCTTGTTCGTGTGGGCGAAGTTGACAGGTGCAGATGGCGCACCCACCGACAGCAGCGCACTGGCCAAACGAGCCATTGAGCAGGGCGTGGCATTCGTTCCGGGTGCACCGTTCTTTGCCACACATCCAGACACCACTGCATTGCGCTTAAGTTTTGCGTCCATGAACGAAGAACAAATTGAAGCAGGTGTGCTCAAACTCAAAAAAGCGTTGCTCGGCTAAACCATGTTGTTTAGGGTTTAGAGCTTGGGGAGTAAGCGTGGGCTTGCAGTTCTTCCAAGCTGACAAACTCAAGTGCTTTCTCGTGCGTGCATTCAAGTACGACTTGTGGCGCAACACCCGCCCTCAAAGCCTCGCGCCAACGTGATGCGCACAAGCACCAGCGGTCACCTGCACGCAAGCCTACAAATCGGTGGCTGGGTCTGGGCGAGACAAGGTCATTGCCCTTGGCCAGCGAGTACTGTAAAAAATCATCCGTCATACGCGCGCAGACCACGTGGCTGCCTTGGTCTTGCTCGTCAGTGCTGCAGCAGCCATCTCGCCAATAACCAGTGAGAGGGTCAAAACTGCAGGCGACCAACGGGTTACCCAATACGTTTAAGGCTGTGGAGAATCCGTCGCTATCGTTTGCTTGTGTAGACATGCGTTTATTATTTCATGCGTGGTGCTTGGCGTGCTCAGGTTCAAAAAAGAGCCCTTGTTTGCGACTGTCATCGGCCATGACTTCGCGTGCTGCAAGCGTGTTGTATGTTCAAAAGGTTAACTGTTTTGTGAGCCTCTGTGTGCCCATGCTGTTGTGTGGCGCTCCACATAATCGAACAGCTCATACATCACCATGGCCATTGCGCCGACCACGACCAAGCCGGCAAACGCTAGACCCATTTGCATGGCAGAGCCAGCCGAAATAAGCAGGTAACCGATGCCTTCATTCGACGCTGTCATTTCAGACACCGTAGTGCCTACAAAAGTCAATGTAATGGCCACTTTCAACGAGTCAAAAAAGTAAGGCATGGAGCGCGGCAGCCCGACTTTTGTCAACACATCCCATCGCTTGGCGCCTAGCACGCGCAACACGTCTTCTAACTCTGGCTCTAAGGTCGCAAGCCCTGTCGCTATGTTGACCATAATGGGGAAAAAGCTGAACAGAAAAGCGGTCAAGATGGCAGGGCCAGAACCAATGCCGAACCACACCACCAACATCGGCACAAAGGCGGCTTTGGGCAGCGCGTTAAAGGCTGTCACGAGAGGCATCCGTACTGCCCTGTAAAGGTGCACTGGCGTTTCGGTGAGTGCTTATTTGGGGCAACTTGCATTTGCTGGCCTAGCCACTGTCTGTTCAGGCACAATGCCAACTGTGCCGCAACTGG
>CALBWZ010000284.1 GCA_937893415.1 uncultured Comamonadaceae bacterium
CGTGGCTGTGATCCTATTTGGTATCTGGTTGTTTAAAAAAGACCGCCGCCCGCCGCCCCCGACCAAACCTGCAAAACCTAGCAAGACGGCAGTACCCGCTCGCGCTTTGCCCATATTGCCGTGCAGCCACTGTGGCACACACACGGATGCGCGCGAGATGGTGCGTGGACAATTGGGCGTTTACTGCAGCGCAGCACACTGCCAACTCAGCGGCGACCGCATCAAGCCGTGAGTGACCAGCAGGCTTGGCAGGACGGATGGTTCGCAAACGCCAAACACTTGCCTTCGCCCAATGTTGGTCCGAGACCACTTGGCACCAAGCTGCGTTTGGTTGTGTTGCACTCTATAAGCTTGCCGCCAGGTGAGTTCTCCAACGGCCGCATTGAGCAATTGTTTACCAACACACTAGACTGGGATGCCCACCCTTACTTTCAGCAGATGCGCGGCACAGAGGTATCCAGCCACTTCGTCATTGCCAGATCGGGCGAACTCACACAATTTGTATCCATACACGAGCGGGCCTGGCACGCGGGTCAATCAAGTTGGTGTGGCACCAACAACTGCAACGACTTCTCCATTGGCATAGAGCTTGAAGGGCTCGAGGGCGGCAGCTTCGAGCCCCATCAATACAACACATTGTCTGCATTAAGTGCAGCATTGCTGAGGGCCTTGCCTGACATTGAAGGCTTTGCCGGGCATGAACACATTGCTCCTGGTCGCAAGCGAGACCCTGGCCCAGGCTTTGAATGGCGGCGCTTGGCTGTGTTGCTTGGTACAGACGCCAACAATTTAAATTGGCCGATACCGATTCAAAAATAATTCGTTTGTTTTCAAAAAAAGAAATGTTTTAGCCTGATAAAAAAAAATTAAAAACACTACCCCTAGTGTCTTGAAGCATTCGCAAACACTAGCTATAGTGTAGTTATGCCGCAAAGAAGTCTTGCGTGCATTCGGTGTAAATCCCGCTGGGTCGTCGCTACGCCATAGGCTAGCCCCATGCAGACAACCGCTTCGCAACCCAAACACAGAAATACAAACAACATGCAAACAGACACCGCTGTCGCTACGGACCCAAACAGCCACACCGCATACAACGACAAGGCAGCAACTCCACGTTCAAACGACGCTAGCGCATTTAGCCAGTACCAAATTATTCGCCGCAATGGCGCAGTTGTGCCTTTTATGCCCAACAAAGTGGCTGTCGCCATGATGAAGGCTTTTTTAGCTGTACACGGCACGCAGGGGGCGGCCTCAGCCAGCGTGCGTGAAACGGTAGACGAGCTCACCCAAGGCGTTGTTAAGGCCTTGTTGCGTTCACGCCCAGCAGGCGGGACTTTTCATATTGAAGACATCCAAGATCAGGTGGAGTTGGGCCTGATGCGCGGCAGTCACCATGAGGTGGCCCGCGCCTACGTGCTGTACCGTGAACGCCGCACGCAAGAGCGTGCCAGCTCCAAAGAACACGTTGCGCAAGCCGCGCCTGCCGAACGTTTACACGTCATAGACAACGGGCAGCGCATCCCCATGGACATGGATGCCATGCGCCACAACATTGAAGCCGCTTGTGCTGGCCTGAGCGCAGACGTCAAGCCAGAGCCCATCTTCAATGAAACCGTGCGCAATCTATACGACGGCGTGCCGCTCATAGAAGTGCAAAAAGCCTCCATTTTGGCCGCCCGCACGCTGATTGAAAAAGACCCGGATTACACCTACGCCACAGCACGGTTGCTGCTGCAGACCATTGCAAAAGAAGTGCTGGGTAAGCCAGTCACGCAATCTGAGTTGGTAGATGCCTATCCAGGCTACTTCCCAGGCTTTATTCAAAAAGGCATCAAAGCTGAACTGCTTGACGAGCGTTTAGGCCAATACGACTTGGTCCGTTTGGGCCAAGCCTTAAAGCCAGAACGCGATCTGCAATTTGATTACTTGGGCATGCAAACGCTGTACGACCGTTACTTTTTGCACATCAGCAAGCAACGCATTGAATTGCCACAAGCATTCTTCATGCGCGTAGCAATGGGTTTGAGCCTAGACGAGGTTGATCGCGAAGCACGCGCCATAGAGTTCTATGAGGTGCTGTCTAGCTTTGACTTTATGTCTAGCACACCCACCTTGTTCAACAGCGGCACGTTGCGCAGCCAGTTGTCATCGTGCTACCTCACTACTGTGCCCGACAACCTAGAAGGTATTTACGAGTCCATCAAAGAAAATGCCCTTCTGTCTAAATTTGCAGGTGGCTTGGGCAATGACTGGACCCGGGTACGTGCCTTGGGTTCCCACATTAAAGGCACCAACGGCGAATCACAAGGCGTTGTGCCTTTCCTAAAAGTCGTCAACGATACTGCCGTGGCAGTGAACCAAGGCGGCAAGCGCAAAGGTGCTGTGTGTGCTTATTTAGAGACGTGGCACTTGGACATCGAAGAATACGTAGAGTTGCGTAAGAACACCGGCGACGACCGCCGACGCACCCACGACATGAACACAGCCAACTGGATTCCAGACCTGTTCATGCGCCGCGTGATGGAAAAAGGCCAGTGGACGTTGTTCTCACCTGCCGATGCCGAAGATTTGCACGACTTGTTCGGTGCAGCATTCGAGAAAGCCTATGTGGCTTACGAGGCCAAAGCTGATGCAGGCGAAATCACCCACTTCCGCCGCATTGAAGCCAGCGACCTGTGGCGCAAAATGCTGACTATGCTGTTCGAAACTGGCCACCCGTGGATCACTTTCAAAGATGCTTGTAACGTGCGCTCACCGCAGCAACACTGCGGCGTCGTTCACTCCAGCAACCTGTGTACGGAAATCACACTCAACACCAGCGACACCGAGACAGCTGTGTGTAACCTGGGATCAATCAACTTAGCGCGCCACCTGAAAGACAGTGTTGATGCAAACGGCAACGCCAGTAAAGACCTAGATCACGACAAACTCAAACGCACTATCACCATAGCCATGCGCATGCTGGACAACGTGATTGACATCAACTACTACGCCGTTAAAAAAGCACGTGACTCTAACTTGCGCCATCGCCCCGTTGGTTTGGGCATCATGGGCTTCCAAGACACGCTGTACGAAATGCGTACGCCTTACGGCTCGCAAGCAGCCGTGGATTTTGCTGACCGTGCCATGGAAGTTGTGTGCTACAACGCCTACTTCGCATCTAGCGAACTGGCTAAAGAACGTGGCCGCTACTCGTCATACCCAGGCTCTTTGTGGGACCAAGGGATTTTGCCAATCGATACCATAGACATGTTGGCCGACGCACGCGGTGGTTATGTCGAAGTTGACCGCTCCTCCACATTGGACTGGACCAGCTTGCGCGACAAAATCAAAGTCGACGGCATGCGCAACTCAAACTGTGTGGCCATTGCCCCGACGGCAACCATCTCCAACATCATTGGTGTTGATGCGTCGATTGAGCCCTGCTTTGGCAACCTGTCGGTCAAGTCCAACTTGTCGGGTGAGTTCACAGTCGTCAACGGCTACTTGGTACGTGACTTGAAGCGCTTGGGCTTATGGGATGACGTCATGGTCATGGACTTAAAACACTTCGACGGCTCGCTACGCGCCATCGATCGTATTCCTGACGAAATCAAAACCTTGTACGCAACGGCATTTGAAGTTGATACTAAGTGGCTGGTCGAAGCAGGCGCACGTCGACAAAAATGGATTGACCAAGCGCAATCGCTCAACATTTACATGGCGGGCGCATCGGGCAAAAAATTGGATGAAACTTACAAGCTCGCATGGCTGCGTGGCTTGAAGACAACCTACTATTTGCGCACCATGGCTGCAACCAGTATCGAGAAATCAACAGGTCGTTTAAGTGGCCAACACAACGCTGTCTCCAACGAATCTGGTCCTTCTGGCGCAAGTGCATTGGCACCAACTCAAGCAATACAAGACGCATCAATGGTGGCTGCAACCGATGTGAAATTTTGTGCCATTGATGACCCGGGTTGCGAGGCATGTCAGTAAGACTGTGCAACAAACGAAACTGATTCAGTAGCTACCTGCGAGTTAACAACGTACAAGCGAAAATATTTGATGTTTACGCACAACACACTGTGCAATTAATCACGCATTTCGCTTTGCGTTTTCACGACTCGCTTTGATAATTTAAACAACAGGACTATTCATACTTATGTTGACTTGGAATAACGACACCACAAGCTCTGACCAAACGCAGGCACATGCAGACCAATTTTCTGCCACTCCAACACCAGTACCAGCTGCTGCCAGCACCACAACCGCAACCACGCCAACCTCTAAAGCTATGGGTGCAAGCGCTACAAACACATCAAGCGCACACACCATGAGTGCGGGTCGCGTTAAAGCCTCAGACAAACGCATCATCAACGGTAAGACAGACGTCAATCAACTGGTACCTTTCAAATACAAGTGGGCTTGGGAAAAGTACTTGGCATCGTGCGCCAATCACTGGATGCCGCAAGAAGTCAACATGACCCGCGATATCGCCCTGTGGAAAGACCCCAACGGCTTAACCGATGATGAGCGTCGTTTAATCAAACGCAATCTGGGGTTTTTTGTAACTGCTGATTCACTTGCAGCCAACAACATTGTTCTGGGAAGCTACCGTCACATCACAGCCCCTGAGTGCCGCCAGTTTTTACTGCGCCAAGCCTTTGAAGAAGCTATTCATACGCACGCTTACCAGTACATCACCGAGTCTCTAGGCTTGGATGAGGCTGAGATTTTTAACGCCTACAACGAAGTCGAATCAATTCGCGCTAAAGACCAATTCCTCATTCCATTTATTGACCAGCTGTGTGATCCAGAATTTAAGACTGGCACCGTAGAGACCGACCAAGCGTTGCTCAAGTCTTTGATCGTATTTGCTTGTCTGATGGAGGGCATGTTCTTCTACGTTGGCTTTACACAGATCTTGGCATTGGGTAGACAGAACAAGATGACAGGTGCTGCTGAGCAGTACCAGTACATCTTGCGCGACGAGTCTATGCATTGCAACTTTGGTATCGACGTTATCAACCAAATTAAGCTCGAAAATCCGCACCTGTGGACTGCTGAATTCAAAGCTGAAATCAAAGCTCTGTTTTTAGAAGCTGTTGAATTAGAGTATCGCTATGCGGAAGACACCATGCCACGTGGCGTGTTGGGCTTGAATGCATCCATGTTTAAAGGCTACTTGCGTTACATCGCCAACCGCCGTGCACAACAAATTGGTTTAGAACCAATGTTTCCAAGTGAAGAAAACCCTTTCCCTTGGATGAGCGAAATGATTGACTTGAAGAAGGAGCGCAACTTCTTCGAAACCAGAGTGATTGAGTATCAAACCGGCGGCGCCTTATCTTGGGACTAAGCTGTTTACGTGCCGTCTAACTTTTGAAAGCCCACCACTGCGTCAAACGACAAAGTGGTGGGCTTTGTCGCAGAATTCGTTGGTATCACCTACATGCCGTACAAGGTGCGGTATGTAGGTTATACCTTTGAGTCGCCACGTGTGGACTTCAACACACTAGGTGTTATTTGAAAATCCAATAAGGAGAAAATCATGGCAACTGCAAAGAAAGCGCCGGCTAAAAAAGCCGCAGCTAAGAAAGTCTCGGCTAAAAAAGTCGTCGTAAAAAAAGTGCTGGCTGCTAAGGCACCAGCTGTAAAAAAAGCAGCGGCTAAAAAGCCAGCAGCCAAAAAAGTTGCAGCTAAAAAGCCAGCAGCCAAAAAAG
>CALBWZ010000285.1 GCA_937893415.1 uncultured Comamonadaceae bacterium
CGTTTGTTTATACAATCACGCCTTGTCGCGGCTGAGATCAAGAATTGCGCTGGCCAGCGTTTATTCCAACTCCTCAGCCATGTTTAAGATGTCAGCGTCCGATAACTTGCCTACCAATTCAGGGTGCGAAGTCTGTACATGTTGGCCAACCGACGCAATCAACGCTTCGTCGCTGTCTGCCGTTATACGTTGGCCGCATTCGCAATTTAAAATTTTCATTTCTCAATCTCCTAAAAAAAGAACCATGCAATTCCAGTATGCCCGAACACTACAACCCGTAGAGTGGCCACACATTGTCGAATAGTCTGGAAACCCGTGTTCACTTGTGTGGTCGTTTTACGCTGCGTATCAACGGGAACCGCATGGAGTCCGAGGTTTACGGGCCTCAGGGGCGTTTGTTGCTTGCTTTCCTGGTGCTCAACCGGCATGTCGAGTCGCCGCGCTCGCGCTTGGTGGAGCTGTTGTGGGGTGATGTGCTGCCAGTCGACCCTGATGCGGCGCTGGCCTCGTTGATTGCGAAGTTGCGAAAAACGCTGGGCAAGGACGCCTTACAAGGACGCAGTGAGTTGCGTCTGGTGCTGCCCAGAGATGCATGGATTGACGTAGAGGTTGGCAAAGAGGCCGTGCACCGAGCCGAGGCTGCTGCCCAGTCCAAAGACTGGGCGATGAGTTGGCCACCCTCGCAGGTGGTTTCTCATATTTTTCACAGAACGTTTTTGCCCGGCTTAACTGGCACATGGGTCGACGCGCAACGCAGCGCGTTTGATGCCATTGGTTGTGATGCCGACGACGTCATTGCTGAAGCAGGCCTGCACCTTGATGGCCATGAACTCATGACCGCGCAGCGGGCTGCCATGCGGATACTGGCACGTCAGCCTTATAACGAGCGTGCAGCCGGCTTAATGATGCAAATTCTGAGCAAGCGAGGCAACCGCGCAGAAGCATTGGATACCTACGAGCGCACCCGCACGCTCATCAGGGACGAGCTGGGGGTATCGCCTTCGGACTGGCTGCAGTCTATACACAGCGGCTTGCTGCGCAGCCACTAAAGCGGGCCGCCTTGGTTGTAGTGGTCGGCTTACTGTGCTGGCTGTGTGTGCTTATCGGGTGAGCGCTTCAGGTAGTAGACGGCTGCAAACGCAATGAACAAAATGCCTTGCAGCACGTTCATATTGTCTAGCGACAGCATGTCCGCGCGCGCGCTGACGTAAAGTTGCCCGATGCCATAGGCCAACCAACCACATGCAAACGTCAGCATGAATGTGGCGCAATGATCAGGTGTGACCAGTTTGCGCAGCAGGTTGAACACGTTAGCGGCAACCAGCAAACCCACACCTACGATGGTCAAATTGCCGTTGGCCAGCTCGTTGATATCGCCCGCAGACGCACCCATTAGCAAGGCATAGCTTTGCGGCGCGGCTATGAACCAAAGTCCGTACACGACAGATGCCAGCACTTGGAAAGCCATCAGTTTCTTTTGTAGCACCATGCGTTTACTCCTTGAATGGTGATGTCTAACCCAAACGTTCACACACCCAAAGGGCTTTACTGTGAAGCAAATACGTTGCCGCGCACATCGCTGACCATGCGCACAGGCAGCGCTGAGGCTGCTTCCCCTCGAATTGCGTTTTGCCGCTCAGTCGCCGCGACTGCAGTTGCTTCATCGGGGTAAATGGTGACGACATGGAAGGACGTGTCTGTGATGGCGATGAAGTACACATTCAAGGCACCCAATGCGATAACGCCTGGGGCAAATCGGTCGCGAGCCATGGCTCGCATGGGATCGCCCTCAGTTGATTGAATTGAGACTGTCGATGTCCAGTTAGAAATAACGGCGTAGGTCATGGGGAATCCTTTTTAAATATCGCTGTCGGCATGCAGGTGCAGCAAGAATGCGTGCCCCTAGATTTCATTCTCAATATAAAAATGGTCAAAACATTGGCACGTACCGCGCCAGTCCGGCGCAGGTGACCATGCCAAGGTTTTAGACATATTGTGGACATGTGCATGCCTACAGTCATTGAAAGGGCGTCTCATCTACACCTCCTAGCCAGTTGAGAGCCCATCCTTCATCACCAGCGGAGCACCATCATGAAAATTTTCTTTCTAGGCACATACAGCAAAGAAGGCGTTAGTGGCTTGCTGCAGAGTAGCTACGCGGCGAGACGAAAGGCGGCCAGTTCGCTGTTTGAAAAAGTGGGCGGGCAGGTGGTGTCGATGCATTATTTGCAAGGGCAGTACGACGTGTTGGCCGAATTGGAAGTGGACTGCGTCGAGACAGCCGCTGGTATTCGGTCTATCTTTCTGTTGTCTGGCAGCTGGGACGATGTCTTACTCATGCCATCTTTTGACATCGACAAAGCGATCCAAGCGGCTCGCATCGCAGGCGTTTACGCGGCACCCGGCAAAGAGTAACGCCACGGCCCAGCTGTCCAG
>CALBWZ010000286.1 GCA_937893415.1 uncultured Comamonadaceae bacterium
GCAAAGTTAGCCATCACTTCGTAGCGGTTTGCAATCACTGCTTCTAGAGTCAGCGCATCAGCAACAGGCTTCACATCACCCAACACCAGTTGTGGTGGTACCTTGCGAACCTTGGCCCAGCCAACCATCTCCATGGCGCGTATGTATGCCCACCCTAAATCGAACTCGTAGGGCTTAACAGAAAACTTGGCAGACGTGGGGTAGGTATGGTGGTTGTTGTGCAGCTCTTCGCCTCCCACAATAATGCCCCAAGGCGACACGTTGGTACTAGAGTCAACGGCCTCAAAGTTACGGTAGCCCCAGTAATGACCAATACCGTTGATCACACCGGCCGCCCAAATTGGTATCCACGCCATCTGAATGGCCCAAATGGTCAAGCCCAACACGCCAAACAATGACACGTTGATGACGAGCATTAAAGCCACGCCTGAAGCGCTGAAACGGCGGTAGACATTGCGGTCAATCCAGTCATCGGGTGTGCCGTGGCTGAATTTTTCAATGGTGGCGGCCACCTTGGCTTCTGCGCGGTACAGCTCAGAGCCACGAAATAGCACGGTGCCAATGCCGCGTGTTACCGGGCTGTGTGGATCCTCGTGTGTCTCACACTTGGCGTGGTGCTTGCGGTGTATAGCGACCCACTCACGCGTCACCATACCGGTCGTTAGCCACAGCCAAAAACGGAAGAAGTGCGATGGAATGGCGTGCAAATCCATGGAGCGATGAGCCTGATGGCGGTGCAAGTAAATGGTCACCCCTGCAATAGTCAAATGTGTGACCACCAAGGTGTAGATAACCAATTGCCAAGCACTGGCGTGTAGTAAACCGTAAGTTAACCAGTCAAGTGCGATGTCCAGCATATAGGAATCCCTATTCAAAGATATATTGAGCTCCTATGGTTGCCAACGCGTTGGGCAATCGACTGACCAGCAGGGAAGCTGCCGGAACCTAGGTGCCATCACAAGATTTTAAAGGAGTTTGCGTTGTTCCACCTAATACACTTCAATTGGATCAGGCGTTGAATGCACTGGCACAGACACAAGTCAAAACTTCTGCGCGGCAAAGCAGCCCTTGTGCTCTGCGCGCAGCGTTAAAACCTAATCTAGCTGCTTGCGGATCCAAATGGCGGCGAAAAAGCCGTCAGTCGCGTGTACATGCGGCCACAAGCGCAAGAAATCGCCTTGGCACATGCCTGCAGCCACGGCTTCAACGTCTAAGCCGTCTTCTTTAGACAACACATTGACCAGCACCTGTGCAACAGGCAGCACTTCAAAATCGTCATTGGCAGCCGTAAATGCTTGCGCCACGTCTTCGTTTTCTGCTTGCAGCAGGCTGCAGGTGGCGTACACCAGTCGCCCACCTGGCTTCACCATTTTTGCAGCACTGTCCAAAATGGCTTTTTGAAGAAGCACCAACTCATCGAGTTCTTGGGGCTTGATACGCCATTTAAGGTCTGGGTTGCGCCGCAACGTGCCAGTACCTGAACAAGGTGCGTCTACCAGCACTCGGTCCATCTTGAAGGTCAGACGTTTCACACGCTCGTCACGCTCGTTGCTGATGGCTGCTGTTTGCACGTTGCTCAAGCCACTGCGAGCCAAACGTGGCTTAAGCGCCTCTAACCTGTGCGCAGATGTGTCAAATGCATACAAGCGGCCAGTGGAGCGCATGTCCGCGCCAATGGCCAAGGTTTTACCGCCAGCTCCCGCACAGAAATCTGTCACCATTTCTCCGCGCTTGGCGCCCACCAAGGACGCAAGCAACTGCGAACCTTCGTCTTGGACTTCGAACTTACCCGCTTCAAAACCTGCAAATTTCAGCAGCGACGGGTTGCCCTCTACGCGCAAGCCCATGGGTGAGTAAGGCGTGAGCGCGCTGCGCATCGACTTGGCCTGCAAGGCTTTTTGTACCGACTCGCGCTTGGCCTTTAAGGCATTAACCCGTATGTCTAAAGTTGCCGGTGTATTGAGTGCATGGGCCAGGGCCATGAATGCGTCGCCCACTTGGGCTTTGAGTGGGTCAACCATCCACTGCGGTAGATTGTGCACATGCATGTCTAAAAAATCGTCGTCACTGGTTGCATCACAAATTGCAAGCCACGCCGCTTCTGGCTGCGTCAACGAAGAGGCAATGAATTCACGGGAACCATGGAAACCCAAAATAGCCAGCTTGCGCTCTCTGGCACCGGGGCCAGAGCGGGCAAGGTATTCAAAGCGTGCTTTTAAGCGCACCACCTTGTAGGCCGTCTCGGAAATAGTGGCTCGCTCTCGTGGCCCTAGGGCGCGGTTATCGCGAAAATACTTGGCCACCGTCGCATCTGCGGGATGGGAAAAGGTCAACACGCGGGCAATAAGTGTTGCGGCGTGATCAATAAGGGCGTTTGGGTGCATACCGCTATTGTCCCATGCGGGATAATCACCGCTTATGTCAGAAATAGCCAAACAAGTTCGCCGCAGGCGCACATTCGCCATCATTTCCCACCCAGACGCGGGTAAAACCACGTTGACCGAAAAACTATTGCTGTTTTCGGGTGCTATCAACATCGCTGGGAGTGTCAAAGCCCGCAAAGCCGTGCGCCATGCCACCAGTGACTGGATGGAAATTGAAAAGCAGCGGGGTATTTCAGTCGCCAGCTCGGTGATGCAAATGGAGTACCGCGATTGCGTGATTAACCTGCTGGACACCCCTGGCCACCAAGACTTTTCTGAAGACACTTACCGTGTGCTAACCGCTGTGGATGCTGCACTCATGGTCATTGATGCGGCCAACGGCGTGGAGCCGCAAACCCGCCGCCTGCTGCAAGTGTGCAGGGCACGCAACACGCCTATTTTGACGTTCGTCAACAAAATGGACCGCGAGGTTCAAGGCCCACTGGATGTCATGGACGAAGTCGAGCGCGAGCTGGGTATGACGGTTGTTCCGTTTACTTGGCCTGTTGGTATGGGCAAGCGTTTTCATGGCGTATACGACAGACGCACAGACCAAATGCGCGTGTTCAGCGGCGGCAATGACAAACGTGGCGGCGACGAAGAGGTGCTCTCGGGCTTGAACAATGCTGAAGCTTTAAAACGCTTTGGCGCTGAATTTGAAGATGCCAAGGGCGAGTTGGAACTGATTAATGGTGCCAGCCCGGTGTTTGATCTCAAGGCATTTTTAGCTGGTGAGCAAACGCCCATGCTGTTTGGCTCAGCCGTGAATAACTTTGGGGTGCGTGAGGTGTTAGATGCCTTGGTTGACCTGGCACCACCACCTGAAAAACGCACCACGTTGCAGCGCACTGTCGAGCCCACAGAGTCGAAATTCACGGGTGTAGTGTTCAAAATTCAAGCCAATATGGACCCTGCCCACCGAGACCGTATTGCCTTTGTGCGGGTGGCAAGCGGCCACTTTGTGCG
>CALBWZ010000287.1 GCA_937893415.1 uncultured Comamonadaceae bacterium
TGCCACACGCCTAGGTTTAGCGCCAAAACAAAGCTCAATGCTGCGGCAAACGCAACTATCCAAAACCGCAGGCGACTACGCACTACAAACACCTGTGAACTGGGTAGATAATAGGTTCATGACTTGGATAATATCAATTGGCTTTTTGGCCATTATTGGCAGCTTGGTAGCAGCTCTCATCATCATGATGCGCCGCGGGGAGGTTCAGCAATTTGACGATCAAGGCAAGCCCGTAGGTGAGCGAAGCAAACCCAAGGGAAACATGGCGACAGCCTTGGCATTTCGAATTGGTTTTTCTGTTGCGCTGTTTGCGCTGGTTCTTGCCGCATACAGCCTGGGCTGGATTCAACCCACCGGCATAGCATCAGGGCGTTAAGACTTTCAATGCCCACCTGGTTCAGCAGCGCCATTTTATAAAGCGCTCATAAGAATAATTAGAAAAGGCGCCTCAGGCGCCTTTTCTTTTTAGCGGCAGGCGCGGCTTAAAGCCAATACACCAAAATGTACAAGCCAAGCCATACAACGTCAACAAAGTGCCAATACCAGGCGGCACCTTCAAAACCGAAATGGCTGTCTTTGGTGAAATGGCCTTTTTGCAATCGCAACGTGATGAACAACAACATCAACATGCCGATAAACACGTGAAAGCCATGAAAGCCTGTGAGCATGTAAAAAGTTGAGCCATACACACCAGAGCTCATCTTCAAATTGAGCTCAGTATATAGGTGGTGATACTCATAGCCCTGCACACACAAAAACACGACGCCTAACAGCACAGTCACCCACATGAAAGCAATGGTTTTGCTGCGGTTACCAAGGATCAATGCATGGTGAGCAATGGTGAGAGTCACACCAGATGTCAGTAACAGGCCTGTGTTAATGGTTGGCAACCAAAAAGGGCCCACTGTTTGAAATGGCTCAACAATCCCAGCCGGCGATGCGGTTGCGCCAACAGCGGAGGTTGGCCACACAGCTTGAAAGTCAGGCCAAATCAAGGCATTTTCAATGCTGCCCAACGTCGGCACGGAGTGCATCCGAGCCCACCACAACGCCGAGAAGAAAGCGCCAAAAAACATGACTTCAGAAAAGATAAACCAACTCATGCTCCAGCGGTAAGACAAATCAACTTTGTAGCCATACATGCCTGCTTCGCTCTCGGCAATGGAGTCTTTGAACCACAGGTACAGCGTGAACAGCCACACCACCATGCCAAAGGCTAGAGAGTAAGACCCCCACTGATGACCATTGACCCACTGGGCTGCGCCCACAATAACGAATAACAAACCAAGGGCTGCCATCACTGGATGGCTGGATGGGCTTGGTACGAAATAATACGGTGTTGAACCGTGAGATGCTGCCGACATGCTTGCTCCTAAAGAAATTCGCTGCGCTGTTTAACCAGCTATTTTATAAGGTTGTTCACCCGATTTTTTATACATTTGCCACCGCCCAATTCGCCAGCAGCATCAAGCCACCAACAAACAAAAAGGTAAGCACTATTCCCACCAAAACCAAGTGCAGTGGGTTGAGCTTACTGACATCACTTTCATAATCCGCATGGCGTCTAACACCTAAAAAAGCCCATAACACCGCCAATACTGTGGCGCCCCATGAGCCTTTTCGCTTGTGTAATTTGGCAACTTGGCTGTCCTTGCCAACAGACTCCTTGGTCATGAGGCCTTCTCGCTGAACAGTTTGACGTGACCCGCTGCAGCTGTTTCAGCATCAGTCTTTGGCACTGGTGGTGTTTTACCGCCCACTTCAAAGAATGTGTAAGACAGGGTGATGTTGGTAACGTCTTTCGGGATTTTAGGATCAATCACGAACACCACAGGCCATTCTTTTTTCTCAGAAGGTGCGAGTGTGTACTGGCTAAAACAAAAACATTCGAGTTTGTTGAAGTACATGGCAGACACTTTAGGTGCGTAGCTTGGTATAGCTTGCGCTGCCATTGTGCGAGGCTGAATATTTTGAAACTTGTACAACACAGTTGCCATTTCGCCAGGATGGACCTGCATTGAACTGACCGCAGGCTCAAAGTCCCACAAACCCCGTGTGTTGGTATCAAACACCACGGTGATGGTACGAGACTCATCAACTTGTGTATTTTTAGGCAATGTCTTGATGGCGCCTGGTATGTTGCGGTCGCCTAAGGCCAATATATTGATGCCAGTGACATCACAAATAGCCTTGTACAACGGCACCAAGCCATAGCCAAACGCAAACATACCGAGGGCAATGACGGCCAATTTGCCAACCATGGTGCGATTTTGCTTGCCTCGGGATAAGCGTTTATTCAACATCCTGTATCAGGCTCCGAAATAGATGAACTTAACCATGAACCCCACCATAAAAACCAGTGCCACGCTGCCCAAGATCAGGCCTAGGCGACGGTTGTTTTGCTTTTGTACAGGTGTGATCATGGCTTGCTATCAGTGTGTTTAAGCAACAATTCTGGTTGCAGTTGCGTCTAACTTAGGAGGTGTCTCAAAGGTATGGAATGGTGCAGGTGAAGGAACTTCCCACTCCAATCCCTCGGCACCGTCCCATGGCTTTTGCGATGCTTTTTCGCCCTTGCCCATCATGGTTGGCAGCACCACAAAGACAAAGAAGTAGACCTGCGCCAAACCGAATGCAAATGCGCCAATAGAAGCTATTGCATTGAAATCAGCAAACTGCATAGGGTAATCTGCGTAGCGACGCGGCATACCGGCCAACCCCAAGAAGTGCATTGGGAAGAAGGTGATATTGAAAGAGATCAATGACCACCAGAA
>CALBWZ010000288.1 GCA_937893415.1 uncultured Comamonadaceae bacterium
AAACAGCCCAGAACCAACAAGAACACATTGACCGCGCCCAGCATGACCCAGCGGTTCACATGCATCTCAGCAATCGCGGTGGCCACACTTTGTGTCACCAATGACGACGACATGGCGTAGCTGAACAGCACAGACATGCCAATGATCATTAGCAACATGCCCGACTCTCGCAAAGCGTCGCGGAAAATGTGCCACAAGTCTTTGACCGTCCACATGCGGTAAATAACCACCACCATGGCCAAGCACAAAGCCGCGCCGACACCAGCGGCCTCAGACGGCGTAGCAATGCCACCGTACAGCGAGTAAATAACACCTACCACCACCAACATGAGCGGTAGCAGCTTGGGCATCAACTCTAGACGCTGCGCCAAAGTGTAGCTTTGCCCAGCAAACACTTGGGTATTGCCGCGTTTCCAACTAAGGAATAAAGCCCACGCAATAAACAACGCAGTGAGCAACAAACCCGGCAATATACCGGCAATGAACAAAGCGCCAATCGATGTTTCACTGGCAATGCCGTACAAAATCATGGTCACACTGGGCGGAATCAAAATGCCCAAAGTACCACCTGCAGCGATGGCACCTGTAGCCAAGTCTGCGTCGTAACCACGCCGGCGCATTTCTGGAATGCCCATCTTGCCAATGGCAGCACAGGTAGCTGGAGACGAGCCTGTAAGCGCTGAAAACAAGGCGCAAGCGCCAATATTAGAAATAACCAAAGAGCCAGGCACTTTGTACAACCAGCGCGATAAAGCCTCGTACAAGTCGCTGCCTGCGCGAGACGAGGCAACCGCCGCCCCCATGATGATGAACATGGGAATTGAAGCCAAGGTGAAATCGTCTAACCCTGAAAACAAAGTCTCAGGCAAAAACGTGATGGCCATCCAACCGTCGTTGAGGACCATAAAAAACAATGCCGTGATGCCCAGTGCAAACGCAATGGGCATGCCAGTGGCTAACAACACAAGGGTCAGAGCAAAAATCAACGCACCAATTATTAAGGGGTTCATGCTGCGCTTTCTCGCGGCACATTGTCGCTGGTAACGATAGGTGCAAAAGGTGACGACAGGCCTTTGGCCAGTGCCCAAATATTCACTGCATATTGCAGGCACAGCAAACCCAAACCAACCGGCAAACTGAGGTATGGAATCCACAACCGTGCACGCCAAATAGACGGGGTGGTGAGACCTAGCTCCCAGGCTTCCCACCACCAATGCACGGAGCTGTAAAACAACACCATGCAAAAACCAAAACTCAACAGAGACGCTAGCCAAGCCAAGCGACGCCGACCAGACTCACCCAACAAAATGGGGAGTAAGTCGACGTTCACATGGCCACGTGTGAGCAAAATATAGGGCGCACCCAAAAAAGTAGCCGCTATCAGTGCAAAAGTCACAAATTCAGTTTGCCAAATAGACGACTCATTGAGCACCGCTCTGACAAACACCATGTGGCAAACCACCAATACGGCTATGAACATCAGGCCAGCGGCAAAAATACCCACCGCTGTTGATACCCTACACACCCATTTATAAACTTCGCTCACACCTACTCCTTGAACTAACTAACGTGTCTTTTTATTGTGGCTAGAGCGCACTCAGGCTTACTTAACCGCCAATGCTTTGTCGATTAGCGCTTGGCCCGTAGGTACTTTTCCGGCAAAGTTTTTGTACGATGTTTTGGCAGCAACGGCACGCCAAGCATCAGCTTGAGCCGCAGTCATGTAAGCCACTTTCACGCCCGCTTTGGTAAAGGAGTCAACCAGCTTTTCATCAAGCTTTTTAGACTCAGACTCAAAGTAAGCTTCAGCTTTTGCAGAGGCGGCTAACAATGCCTTTTTCTGGGCATCGTTCAACTTGGCCATGGCTTTCTGAGACACCAAAACTGGCTCGTACATAAACCACAGCGCTTCGTCGCCTGGGGCTGTCAAACAAGTGAGTTGCTCATACAAGCGAAACGACACAAAGCTGCCTGCTGACGTGTCGGTGCCTTGAGCAACACCTTGCTGCAACGCGTTGTACACCTCGCTAGACGGAATAGACACAATAGAGGCACCAGCGCCGGCCCACATTTCTGCAAACGTAGAGCCAGCAGAACGCACCTTCATGCCCTCAACATCTTTGGGTTCAAGAATGCATTTCTCCTTGCCGCCAAAAGCACCAGCCAACCAAGCATTGGCCAACACATCTATGCCGCCTTTGTTGATGACTGAATGAATATCCGTCATGAATGCAGAGTCGTTGATACGACGTGCATGGGCATGGTTTTTGACCAAGCCTGGCATCAGCGTGGCACCAAACTCAGGGTGAAAGCCAGACGCATGATCGAGGGGAA
>CALBWZ010000289.1 GCA_937893415.1 uncultured Comamonadaceae bacterium
CCAGAACCCATCGCAAATTCATCGCAGTTGAGTTTGCCCAAGCTGATAGCGCCGGCGTCCATCAAGCGCTGCACAACTGTGGCGTTGAATGGGCTTTGATAGCCAGCCAGCATGCGCGAGCCTGCGGTGGTGGGCATGGTCTTGGTCACAAATACATCTTTGTGTGCCAGCGGCACGCCCAACAGTGCTGCGCGTTCACCAGCACCAAGACGCACATCGGCTTCTTTGGCGCTTTGAAGCGCCAGCTCTGGGGCAAAGTGCACAAACGCACCCATACCTTGGTAGGCCTCGCAGCGCTGGATCAGCGCCTGCGTGACTTCCGTACTAGAAACCTGTTTGGAAGCGAGTTGGCGGGCTGTTTCAGCCACGCCCCATTCATGGATAGCAGACATCGACAACTTCCTCACTCAATCACTTTAGGAACTAAGAACAAGCCACGCTCTACCGCAGGTGCGCTGGCTTGGTTGGCCGTGCGGGCCTGCTCGGTGGCAGGCTCGCTCACAACGTCATCGCGCAAGCGCAACTCGGCCACCGTGCCCATGGCATCTGTAGGGTGTGCCAACGGCTCCACGCCATCGGTGTCAACCGCATTCATTTGCTCAACCAGCTTGAAAAAGCCATTGAGCGTGTCCAGCGTCTGTTGTTGGGTCTGAGGGTTGACCTCTAATCTGGCCAATCGGCTTAACCGGGCCATGTCGTCACTAGTGAGTGCCATAGAAATATTTTGGTTGGTGCTTATAAGTTATCATCAAATCAGTGTCTTACAGCGGTAAAGCCCGCTTCTAAGCCATGGCAATGGGGTATTATCCAGTCTTTGTTTATGCATGCTCACAGGTGCGCTTGTGCTTCATGCAAACAGCCAGAGTTGTCTGTCATGTGCGCCTAGTGCACACTGCCATAACGCTACTTTTTATAATATGACGTACAGAGCTAACGCCGTTCTCTCTGACAAATGATACCGCCGCGCACCAGGACAGGACGCCCACATGTTTGAAGCTTTTCGCCGCCAGTTTTCCTCAGATTTAGCCATCGATCTTGGCACAGCTAACACTGTTATTTACATGCGCGACCACGGCATTATCTTAAATGAACCTTCGGTTGTTGCCATTCGTCACGAGGGCGGCCCTCAGGGTAAAAAAACACTGCAGGCCGTTGGTAGGGAAGCCAAGGCAATGCTGGGTAAAGTACCTGGCAACATTGAAGCCATTCGCCCCATGAAGGACGGCGTCATTGCCGACTTTACTGTGACAGAGCAAATGCTCAAACAATTTATCAAGATGGTGCACCCACGCTCTATCTTTAGGCCCAGCCCGCGCATCATCATATGTGTGCCTTGTGGCTCCACCCAAGTTGAGCGCCGCGCAATTCGCGAATCGGCCTTGGGTGCTGGCGCTTCTGAGGTGTACCTCATTGAAGAACCAATGGCCGCGGCCATTGGCGCTGGCTTGCCAGTGTCTGAACCGTCTGGCTCCATGGTGATTGATATTGGAGGTGGCACCACTGAAGTAGGCGTTATCTCCCTAGGCGGTATGGTGTACAAGGGCAGTGTTCGCGTTGGTGGCGACCGCTTTGACGAGGCCATCATCAACTACATACGGCGCAATTACGGCATGCTTATTGGCGAGCCTACAGCCGAGGCCATCAAGAAAAAAATTGGCTCCGCATTTCCTGGCGGTGAAGTGAAGGAAATGGAAGTCAAAGGCCGCAACCTGTCTGAAGGTGTGCCACGCTCGTTCATTATTTCTAGCAATGAAATTCTAGAAGCCCTGACAGAGCCGCTCAACAACGTGGTTTCAGCTGTTAAAAACGCCCTTGAGCAAACCCCACCAGAACTGGGTGCAGACATTGCCGAGCGCGGCATGATGCTCACTGGCGGCGGTGCGTTGCTGCATGACTTGGACCGCTTGCTGGCGGAAGAGACGGGCTTGCCCGTGCTGGTTGCTGAAGACCCACTAACCTGCGTGGTGCGCGGCTGCGGCATGGCCCTTGAGCGCATGGACAGCCTAGGCAGCGTGTTTTCACACGAATAAGCTGACGTCAAACAACCAGAGCCCCTCTTCGCCTTGTGTTAGACCGCTCGCCTCCAGCATTCTTCAAACAAGGCACAACCGCCTTCACCAAGCTACTGGTCTACACCGCACTGTCGTTGACATTGATGACCCTAGACTTGCGTTGGACCATAGGTCAGCCTATTAGAAATGTGCTGGCGACCAGCTTGTTTCCAGTCCAGTGGGTGCTGCGTCAACCTGTGATGGGTGCGCGGTGGCTGGCTGAGTATACGCAAACACTGGGTGAAGCCATTGAGTCCAACGGCTTGCTCAGTGCGCGCCTGTTAGACCAGGCTTTGTCTGTTCAGCAAATTGGGTTTCTAACACTGGAGAACCAGCGCTTGCAGCGCCTGCTCGACTTGCAACTCTCTCAAGACAGCGAGGGCATTGCCGCCCGTGTGGTTGCCCAAACCCCTACCCCCTATTCCAACCGCGTGATCCTTGATAAAGGCAGCCGCGACGGCGTGCGCGCAGGCTCCGCCGTCATTGATATCTACGGTGTATATGGCCAGGTGACCCGAGCCTACTTGTTGACCTCTGAGGTGACCTTGCTGACAGACCGCAACCTGTCCACGCCCGTTCTCAACGCCCGCACTGGTGAGCGCAACGTGTTGTTTGGAGAGGTCGGCGGCGACGGCACGCATTTGGAGCTGCGCTTTATCAGCAGCAACGCAGACATTCAGCTGGGCGACGTCTTGATGACCAGTGGCATTGACGGCGTGTACCCACCAGGCCTGCCCGTTGCCACGATTGTGGATATTCCACAGTTGATGGATACCAACTACGCCAGTATTAGGTGCAAACCACAATCTCACGTCAATGCCACCCGCCACGTGTTGGTCATGCCTGTGCAAGAGATTCCCAACAAAGCCTTGAGCGCCAGCGCTGGTTCGGGTGCAGGTGAAACTGAGGCGGTTACACCATGATCATGCGACCAGGCCAGCAGCTGCTGTTACCCGCCTCGTTTTGGTTTATTTGGGGCTCATTGATTGCCGCCTTGCTGCTCAACATGCTGCTGAGTACGATTTTGGGTAGCGCCAGCTTGTGGCTGCCGGATTTTTTGTCCGTCGTGTTGGTATTTTGGAACGTCAATCAAACCAGGCGTGTCAATATTGGTATTGCCTTTGTATTTGGCCTGCTGATGGATGTTCACAGCAGCTCCTTGCTAGGCGAGCACGCCCTAGCCTACAGCTTGCTGGCTTATTTTGCAGTCAGCATGCACAGACGTCTTAGTTGGTTCTCACTGGATGGCCAAGCCATTCAACTGTTCACCTTGTTCTTTGCCGCGCATGCGGTTCAATGGGGCGTGCGCTGGCTGCTGGGCAGCGGCCTACCTGGTTGGCCCTCACTTGGCGCCCCTATCTTAGAGGCCGTTATTTGGCCTATTGTGGCCACCTTGTTGTTGGCCCCACAGCGTCGCGCTCACAACCCCGACGACACACGACCATTGTGATAAGGCAGCCGTGGCCATAAATGAAATACGCAACATCAAGGCGGACTTAGACCGCTTTCGCACGCGCGTCTTGGTCGCCAGCGCTGTGGTGCTACTTGCCTTTGGCTTGGTCGTAGCACGCGCTTACTACCTGCAAGTCATACGCTACCAAGCGCTCAACGCGCAGGCTGAAAGCAACCGAACAGGTGTCGTACCCGTGGTACCCATGCGCGGCGAAGTCACCGACAGAAACGGTGTTGTTCTGGCCTCCAATTACTCGGCCTACACGCTGGAGATCACGCCCTCGCTGGTCGACAACTTAGAAACAACACTGGCGGAATTGGCCCAAGTGGTGCACGTGAGCAAACACGACGAACGCCGCTTCTACAAGCTGATGGGCGAGACAAAGTCGTTTGAAACGA
>CALBWZ010000290.1 GCA_937893415.1 uncultured Comamonadaceae bacterium
TAGGGCTTTGCCTTGTGCGGTAAAAATGGCGCCGTTGGCGGCCAACAGTTCGGCACGCTCCATGCCCGGACCACGTGGACGCGAACCCACCAACAAAGCGTAGTCTATGTCTTTGAAAGCGAGCATGGGGTCAGCGTAAGCCTCCATACCTGCGAGCAACGGGAAAGCACAGTCTTGCAACTCCATCATCACGCCCTGCAAGGCTTTTTGTGCTTTTTCATCAGGGATTTCCAACAGTTGGAGAATCACTGGCTGGTCTTTGCCGAGCATTTCGCCTGATGCAATGCGAAACAACAAGGCATAGCCAATTTGGCCTGCAGGGCCAGTAACAGCAACGCGAACGGGGGCTTTACTCATAGATAACTCCAACGGATTGAGACAACAATAAAATGGTTTTGGTGTTTAAAAGCACCTGGTCAGCGCTGACAAACTGGAGTAATAGTTTACTCGCGTAAACCCTATCCGTCAATTTGTCTTATGTCTTATATAAGATATGATAACAGCCCTTACCGTGTCACAATTGCTCTCGTTTGACACACTTGCATTTGTTTATGAGCTCTAGTACACCACCCACACCACCTCCCTCAGAACACGCTGACTCGTCGTCTGACGCAGGCAGCGTTGTGGGCGCTGCTTTAGCACCCCCGGCCTTCAGCCCGTTGTACCAACAAATTAAAGCCCTTATTCTGCACAGCTTGCAACAAAGCGAATGGCTTCCAGGGGATGTGATTCCCAGCGAGTTTGAATTGGCTGCACGCTTCAAAGTGAGCCAAGGCACTGTGCGTAAAGCCATTGACGAGCTGGCGGCTGACCATTTACTGGTACGCAAGCAGGGCAAAGGCACTTTTGTGGCAACCCATACAGAACACCAAGTTCAGTACCGCTTTTTGCGACTGAAACCCGACCTAGGTACCATCCAAAACGAAGGCCCTGCGCAACGCAACATTGTCTTTTGCAAGAAAGTACGCGCCACGGCTGAAGTGGCAAGCTTATTGGGCATGCGCACCTCTGACGCCTTGATACAAGTGCGCCGCGTCCTGAGTTTTGCCGGCGTCCCCACCATTTGCGAAGACTTATGGCTACCCGCAGGTCCTTTTAAAGGCTTGAGCGTTGAGCATCTCAGCGAGCACCATGGGGCCATGTACAGTTTGTTTGAGACAGTGTTTGGCGTGCGCATGGTGCGTGCCAGCGAACGTATTAAAGCCGTGCTGCCAGATGAACAGGCCGCTCAACTGCTGCAAGTCGCAGCCAGCACACCGCTGCTCAGCGTGGAGCGCATTGCTTTCACTTACAACGACACGCCTATGGAGCTGCGAAGGGGCCTGTACTTGACAGACACACACCATTATCAAAATGACCTGAACTAACCAGGTTCATGCCCTCATCGCCTTTCACAATGACCTTACAGAACCCAAAGCTACAGCAATTTAATCGGATACAGGGGTGCCGACAACAATCACGTATGCTGCATTGCAATAGAATTGTTGCGTCTTGGACTTCGGTTACATACCGGTTACCTAACTGTGGGCACACAGCGCCCACACCCACTTTTTCACTAGAAAGCCTTTGACCATGACAGAGCTGAAAAAAAAGCGGCCTGAATTCCGCAACATCAATGCATTCACGGACTTAACCACCTACCGCTTACCCCCAGCTGGCTGGGTATCCATACTTCACCGCGTGAGTGGCTTGATGATGTTTGTCCTTATGCCGTTCATCATTTGGATGTTTGACAAGTCCATTAGCTCAGAGCTGTCATTTGAATACCTCACTTCTGCATTCGCCAATGGCGTAAGCATTTACCCAGGCTGGTTTTTAAAGCTGGTGGTATTGGCGCTTATTTGGGGGTTTTTGCACCACTTTACGGCAGGTGTGCGTCACCTCTACATGGATGCAACGCATTCAGTCACCAAAGAATTTGGCAAATCGTCAGCCATCACAACCCTGGCCATTGGCCTTGGTTTGACTGTGGTGTTGGGTGCCAAGTTGTTTGGCCTGTACTAAAGCAAGCTTTTAAGAATAAAAAGGAATAAACCATGTCAGTGAATTTTGGTTCTAAACGGGTTGTTACAGGCGCACATTACGGCCTGCGCGACTGGATGGCGCAGCGCGCAACCGCATTGCTCATGGCTTTGTTTACGGTCGTGTTGTTGGCCCAAGTGCTGCTCACCGCCGGCCCCATTACTTACGCCGTATGGGCTGGTATTTTTGCCGCCCAATGGATGAAGAGCCTCACCCTTGTTGTCATATTGGCGATGCTGTACCACGTGTGGGTTGGCATGCGTGACATTTGGATGGATTACGTCAAGCCAGTCGGTGTGCGCTTGGCATTGCATTTATTTACCATGGTTTGGCTGATTGCATGTGCAGGCTGGGCCATTCAAGCTCTTTGGAGACTTTAAGCTATGACAGCAACTACCTCATCTTTACCCAGACGCAAATTCGACGTGATTATTGTCGGTGCAGGCGGCTCTGGCATGCGCGCATCGTTACAGCTGGCTCGCGCCGGCCTGAACGTTGCTGTGTTGTCCAAGGTGTTTCCGACCCGCTCTCACACAGTTGCGGCTCAGGGCGGCATTGGTGCATCTCTCGGCAACATGTCTGAGGACAACTGGCACTACCACTTCTACGACACCATCAAAGGCTCTGACTGGTTGGGCGACCAAGATGCCATCGAATTCATGTGTCGCGAAGCGCCAAAGGTTGTTTACGACTTAGAGCACATGGGCATGCCTTTTGACCGCAACCCAGATGGCACCATTTACCAGCGCCCATTTGGTGGTCACACCGCGAACTACGGCGAAAAGCCTGTTCAGCGCGCTTGTGCCGCAGCCGACCGCACCGGCCACGCCATGTTGCACACGCTGTACCAGCAAAACGTAGCAGCACGCACCACATTTTTCGTAGAGTGGATGGCACTTGACATCATCCGTGACGAGTCTGGCGACGTAGTTGGTGTCACTGCCATGGAAATGGAAACAGGCGACGTCTACATTTTAGAAGCCAAGACAACCATGTTGGCCACCGGTGGTGCTGGCCGTATTTTTGCAGCCTCTACCAACGCCTTCATCAACACTGGTGACGGCTTGGGCATGGCAGCTCGCGCAGACATCCCATTGCAAGACATGGAATTTTGGCAATTTCACCCTACCGGCGTGGCTGGCGCAGGTGTGTTGCTGACAGAAGGTTGCCGCGGCGAAGGGGCTATTTTGCTCAACAGTGAAGGTGAGCGGTTCATGGAACGCTACGCCCCCACACTGAAGGACTTGGCTCCACGCGACTTTGTGTCGCGCTGCATGGATCAAGAAATCAAAGAAGGTCGAGGCTGTGGGCCTAACAAAGACTACATCTTTATGAAGCTCGATCACTTGGGCGCAGAGACCATTCACAAACGCCTGCCATCGGTGTACGAAATTGGCGTGAATTTTGCCAACGTCGACATCACACGTGAGCCTATCCCTGTAGTGCCTACCATACACTACCAAATGGGCGGCATTCCAACCAACATCAACGGCCAAGTCGTAACCCCAGCAGCGGACGGCACGCAACAAGTAGTCAATGGCTTGTACGCCGTAGGCGAGTGCTCTTGTGTCAGCGTGCACGGGGCCAACCGCTTAGGTACCAATTCGCTGCTGGACTTGCTGGTGTTTGGCCGCGCAGCTGGCAACCATATTGTTGAGTAC
>CALBWZ010000291.1 GCA_937893415.1 uncultured Comamonadaceae bacterium
ACAAGCTCTAAAACAACTTTTTTATCAAGTTACACGCATGAATTGCAGCAAGTAGTTGGTAAGACGTTGAAAATTTGCCATAATGCTAGGTTTCCTGCGTAAAAACTTGACTTTGTTCTAGTTGGTTATCACCTGTTGGTGTCCAGCTGGATAAAGCGGTCAATATGTGCAGGCAGTGTTTGCCAGCTTAACCAAGGCGCTTAGCTAGTTTTTAGCTAATAGGCTTTCGTGACGCGGTACTTTTAATTTCTCGGATGTCATCATGAAGCGTACATATCAACCCTCCAAAATTCGTCGTGCACGTACCCACGGCTTTTTGGTTCGTATGAAAACCAAGGGCGGTCGCGCCGTGATTGCCGCACGCCGTGCCAAAGGTCGCAAGCGCTTAGGGCTGTGATTCAGGTTATTTGCCTCAGAAGCTAGAACCAGCTTTTACGTAGCTTTGTCTGCATTGCAACGGCTGAAAAAGCCCAAGCAGTTTCAAGCCGCAATGGCCAAATCGCCTGTGCTGCATACCGCACACTTCGCACTTCACGTCGCATCCGTTGCAGGCGTGCAGGGTCTGGTCGATGAGCCAGCAATTGGTGTCGTGTTGCCAAAACGCTGGGCCAAGCGCGCTGTTACACGCAACGGCATGCGCCGTCACGTTTACATGCAATTTGAAATGCTGGCCACCCAGCTGCCAAGCGCGGCTTTCGTTGTGCGCTTAAAGCGCAGTTTTTCTCGTGAGCATTTTGTTAGTGCATGGTCTAAGCCTTTGGCTGGCGCTGTGTGCGAAGAGTTGTCACAGATGACGGCCTTTTGTGCCAGCGCGCCGCTGTTGCGAAGACTGAGCCACATATCGGAGATGCCACGTGACCAATCCTGATGCTTTCATCATGCCAGCTACTAGGGTGGCGAAGCGCGGGCGAGTTCGCGTGGCAAGCCGCGTTTGGTTGTTGCCAAGACACGTGCTGATTGGTTTGGTGAAAGGCTACCGTTTGCTACTTAGCCCATGGTTAGGCAGCAGTTGCAGGTTTGAGCCCACATGTTCCATCTACGCCATTGAGGCGTATGAGCGACATGGCGCCATGGTAGGCTCTGCGCTCACTGTGTCAAGGTTGCTACGTTGCCAGCCTTGGTGCGAGGGTGGGCACGACCCCGTTCCGGTTGCTGCCCGATTATCCTCTTCTCGTTTATTCACCGGGCTAATAGCCCGCGCTACAAAAAAGTCATCCTCATGAACGAAATTCGTCGCTCTTTGCTGTGGGCAGTGTTTGGTATTTCCTTGGTTATGCTGTGGGACCAATGGCAAATTCACAACGGTAACGCGCCGCTGTTCTTTAGCCAAGGCACCACCCAGCAAGCCTCTAGCGCTGGTAACAGTGGGGTGTCCGCAAACACAGCGAACAACATGGTGCCTGCAGGCAGCTCAAGCGCAGTGAGCGCCACTGCACAAACCCTACCTGGTGCGGTACCTGAAGGCGTTACACAAGAGTTGGTAACAGTACGCTCAGACGTGTTGGACCTGACTTTTGACGCTGTAGGGGGTAATTTAGTGGGTGCACAACTGCTCAAGCATTCCGCTGATGTGGGTGGTAAAAAAGGCCAAACACAAGCACTTACACTGCTGACGCAAACAGCGGCACACACGTATGTTGTGCAAAGTGGCCTGGTGGGTGGCAAGCCAAACCACATCACACGTATGACACCAGTGGTGAGTGCCAACACACTGACCAGCGGCCAAGACAGCCTTGAGGTGCGGTTTGAGTCAGAGGTGGTCGGCGGCTTGCAACTGATTAAAACGTACACCGTTAAGCGCGGTGATTACACACTTGATGTGCGATTTGACGTGTTGAATAAAAGCGACCAAACCCAATCCCCCGAGTTGTATGTGCAGCTCGCCAGGGACGGTATGAGTGCGGAGTCCGAAACGCCTTTTTACAAAACCTTTACCGGTCCAGCGTTTTACAGTGACGAAGAAAAATACCAAAAAGTTGATTTTGAAGATATAGCGAAAAACGACACCAGTTTCGCGGCAACCACCAGTTCAGGCTTTGTTGCCATGGTGCAGCATTACTTCGCCAGCGCGTGGGTTTTGCCCGCAGGCCAGTTGCGCGAGAACTATGTAGCAAGGTTCGCCTCAGGTATTTACACCGCCGGCAGCAAAGCCCAGATGGGCAGCGTGGCGCCGGGTGCAACCCAAACCTTGCAAACCCGTTTGTTCGTGGGTCCTCAGCAAGAAACCTTGCTTGAGACCGTCACGCCTGGTTTAGAGCTGGTGAAAGATTATGGTTGGGTCACTATTTTGGCCAAGCCCTTGTATTGGTTGCTGGACAAGATACATGGTTTTGTAGGCAACTGGGGTTGGGCCATCATGTTGTTGGTGGTGTTGATCAAGGCTGCCTTTTACTGGCTGAATGCCAAAGCTTACCAAAGTATGGGCAAGATGAAAGCGTTAAGCCCACGCATCACAGAGATGCGCGAGCGATTGAAAGACAAGCCACAACAAATTCAGCAGGAGATGATGCGCATTTACAAGGAGGAAAAGGTCAACCCGTTGGGCGGCTGTTTACCGATCATGGTTCAAATACCTGTATTTATTGCCTTGTACTGGGTGCTGCTGTCTAGCGTGGAAATGCGCAACGCACCATGGATTCTTTGGATCACCGACTTGTCGACCAAAGACCCATTCTTTATCCTGCCTGTGATCATGACCTTGACCACGTTCATCCAAACGGCTTTGAACCCCACCCCTCCAGACCCCTTACAGGCCAAGCTGATGTGGTTCATGCCTATGGCGTTTTCTGTGATGTTCTTCTTCTTCCCAGCTGGTTTGGTGTTGTACTGGATTACCAACAACACACTGACTATTTTGCAGCAGTGGCATATCAACAAGGGCATGGGTATTGACATGAAGTTTCAACTGCCTAAGTTCAAGTAACAAGTGCTCACGTAAGAAATAGGGCCGCCGCTGAAAAGTGTGCGGCCTTTTGTTTGGTCAACACCAGCCAAAGCTTGTGCCACGATAATTAACACATGCTGATCAACAACTTGGACCCCATTGTCTCGATAGCCACAGCACCTGGGCGAGGTGCCGTGGGAATTGTGCGTGTATCTGCTGCCAGTGATACGTTCAATGCTTATGTGCATGCGCTGTTAGGCAAGCCGCTGCAAGCAAGAGTGGCAACCTACTGCCCTTTTCCAGACGTGTTGGGTGAAGCCATAGACCATGGCTTGGCCATTTCGTTTGTTGCCCCGCACTCCTACACGGGAGAGTCCGTGCTGGAGCTGCAGGCACACGGCGGCCCAGCTGTTTTGCAGCTGTTGGTTCAGCGCTGTTTAGAAGTGGCGCAGCAGCAGGTGGATGGACAGCTGTTGTTGCCCAATTTGCGGCTGGCCCAGCCTGGCGAGTTTACCCAGCGTGCATTTCTGAACGGTAAGTTGGACTTGGCACAAGCAGAAGCTGTTGCAGACTTGATAGATGCCAGCACGGCTCAGGCAGTTCGCTCAGCTGCCCGTTCGTTGAGTGGCGCTTTCTCACGCGCGGTCGGCGACTTGCGAGAGCATCTGGTTAAATTGCGTATGTTGGTGGAGTCCACACTTGATTTTCCCGAAGAGGAAATCGATTTTTTACAGCAAGCAGACGCCAGCGGTCAGTTGGCACGTTTGCAAGCGCAGCTCCAGCAAGTCATGCACCAAACACAGCAAGGTGTGTTGCTGCGCGAAGGTATTACAGTCGTGATTGCGGGTCAGCCCAATGCAGGTAAAAGCTCGTTGCTGAACGCGTTGGCTGGCGCTGAGTTGGCTATCGTTACGCCAATCGCTGGCACCACCCGAGACGTGGTGGCTCAAACCATTCAAATTAACGGCGTGCCGCTGCACATACTCGATACCGCCGGGTTGCGTGACAGCACCGACGAGGTGGAGCAAATAGGCATTGCCAAAGCGTGGGAAGAAATACAAAAAGCCGATGCGGTGTTGTTCGTGTATGACGCCAGTCAAGCGAACAACCCGCCTGTGCAAGAGGCCAATCTAGCGTTGCGTGAGCGCCTGCCCAGTGGTGTGCCCGTGCTGTCGGTTTGGAATAAGTCCGATATTGCCAGCCAAGGCGCAGCGTTGGTCAACGATCACGCGCAGGTGGTGTTGTCTGCAAAAACTGGTGAAGGTCTAGAGCACCTGCGCGATACCCTGCTCAAATGGGCGGGCTGGGACACCCCAACAGAAGGTCTGTATATGGCGCGCAAGCGCCACGTGGTGGCATTAGGCAATGTGTCTACACACTTGCAGGCCGCAAGCGTGTGGCTGGATGAGCATACAGGCGACCACCTCGACCTATTGGCAGAGGAGCTTCGCTTGGCGCAAGTCGCATTGGGCGACATTACCGGTGAGTTCAGTGCCGATGACTTACTGGGTGAGATCTTCTCGAGGTTTTGTATTGGTAAATAAGCGCGTCTGGTGTGTACATGTGTGCGTTTAATGCCCTGCAAAATCAAGCAGCGTAAACAGTTGCAGTCCGGATGCTTTGAGCTTGTCAGAGCCACCAAGCTCCGGCAAGTCAACAATAGCGGCGCCTTCAATCACAACCGCGCCTAACTGCTCCAGCAGCAGTTTGCCAGCCATCATGGTGCCGCCAGTCGCAATCAAGTCGTCTACCAAGACCACGCGCTGGCCGGGTAGCACGGCATCGGTGTGAAGTTCGACAGTGGCACTGCCGTACTCAAGCTCGTAGGTTTGCGCAACCGTGGTGAATGGCAACTTGCCTTTTTTTCGAATGGGCACAAAACCAAGTCCCAGTTCATAGGCCAGCACAGACCCCATAATGAAGCCGCGCGCATCTAAGCCAGCCACCACATCGGGACGCATGTCAGTGTCCATGTAGCGGTGGACAAACGCGTCCATAAGGACGCGAAAGACCCGCGGATTCTGCAGCAGTGGCGTGATGTCCCTGAATGCGATGCCTGCGACAGGCCAGTCGTTCACAGTGCGGATGTGGGATCGTAAATAGTCTTGGGTATTCATGGCGTTTAAGGCGGATTAAAAAAGCAGCGTTGTTAGAGACTTAAGGGGTGGTTCAGCTGCCCCGCAATAAGCGGTCTTCTGCGCGGCCTAAGCAAGCTGGTGTGCCACTTAAAACAATGGTGTCTTGTGCCAGCAAGGCAACTTGTGTCCAGTCGTCTAAAAACTGTTGACCGTCTCTGCGCAACGAGATGACCACCACGTCTATACCTGCAAACGACAGCTGGGCAATGCTTTTACCAACCGCGTAAGCGGTAAGGGGCAGCGCCACCGTTTTAAGCCGCTCTTGGTCTAGCTCATCAATGGTGTCGTCATCAGCGCCGTGAAAATAGCCGCGCAACATGCTGTATCGCTTGTTGCGTTGCGCTTGCACTTGACGTATGACACGGCGCATGGGTACACCCACGAGAGCCAGCGCGTGAGAGGCCAGCATCAAGCTGCCCTCAATAGCTTCAGGCACTACTTCTGATGCGCCGGCTGCGATGAGCCTGTCTATGTCGTGGTCGTCAACAGTGCGCACAATGACAGGGACCTGTGGCGCATGCTCTTTTGTATTGGCCAGCACTTTGAGGGCTGCATGGGTTTCTTTGTACGTCACCACCACCGCGCTGGCGCGCGCAAGGCCAGCAGCCATGAGTGCTTGCAGCCTAGCCGCGTCCCCGAACACGACCGAATCACCCGCTGCTGCGGCTTGGCGCACACGGTCAGGGTCCAAGTCCAAGGCCATGTAAGGTATGTTTTCTTGCGCCAACATGCGGGCCAAGTTTTGACCGCTTCGCCCGTAGCCGCAAATGACCACATGGTGATTGACGCTGATGGCTTTCTTTGCAATCGATGTCATCTGCACGGATTGCATCATCCAATCGCTGCCGGCCAAGCGAGAAACAGCCTCGTTGCTGAACATGATCATGAAAGGTGTGGCCATCATTGAGATGACCATAGCCGCTAAAATCGGGTTCAGCATTTCAGGAGCTATGAGGTTGTTTTGTGATGCCAGCGTGAGCATAACAAAGCCAAACTCACCCGCTTGCGCCAAGTACAAGCCTACGCGCAGAGAGGTACCGACTGGCGCACCCCACAGGCGTGTCAGTCCAGCAATAAGTACGAACTTAAACAGCACAGGCAGCGTGGTGAGCAACAACACCAAAGGCCAGCGCTCCAACACAATGCGCCAGTCCAGCATCATGCCAACGGTAATAAAGAACAAGCCCATTAGAACGTCATGAAACGGGCGAATATCAGTCTCAACTTGGTGCTTAAATTCGGTTTCTGAAATGAGCATACCGGCCACAAAAGCACCAAGCGCCAATGACAAGCCAGCATGCTCAGTCAGCCAAGCCAGGCCAAGCGTAATGAGCAACAAGTTGAGCATGAACAATTCATCGCTCTTGCGCTTGGCCACCAGCGTGAGCCACCACCGCATGACCTTTTGCCCACCTGTGAGCAGCACCGTAATGAGCACGACAGCCTTGAGCAAGGCCAGGCCGATGGCAATAGCCATTTCGTCACCGCTGCTGCCCAAGGCAGGAATCATGATGAGCAAAGGGACCACGGCCAAGTCTTGAAACAGCAAAATGCCCACGACTCGCTTGCCATGTTCGCTCTCAAGCTCTAAGCGCTCAGCCGTCAGCTTGATAACGACGGCGGTGCTGCTCATAGACATGACACCACCCAAAGCCAGAGCGGTTTGCCAGCCCATGCCCCATGCGCTTGGCCAGACCAATGCCAGCAGCAGCGATGCAGAAGTGGCCACCACGATGGTGGCCAATACTTGGGACAGTCCCAAACCAAAGACCAGTTTGCCCATGGTGCGTAATTTGGGCAGGCTGAATTCTAAGCCTATGACAAACATCAGAAACACCACGCCGAATTCAGCAAGGTAGCGTACGCCTGCGGAGTCTTGGGCCAATGCCAAGGCATTGGGCCCAATCAACACACCGACTACCAAATAACCTAAAACGGGGGGCAAGCGCAAATAGCGACAGCCCACAACGCCTATAACGGCAGCCAGCAGGTACAGCAGTGTGATGTCTAATGAATTCATAGTTGTGTAGAGTAAGTGCTTCAATGGTATACGCTGGACAAGGCGCAATAAGCAATGCCCGCGATTAAGAAGCAATGACCGATAATTCTCCTATGCAAGCGACAACTCGATAGTCTATGAACACAATTACCTTACAAGCCTTGGCAATTGCCCGCGAAACGCTGACCATTGAAGCCCAAGCGGTGCACGCCATCGCGCAGCGCTTGGACGAGCGGTTTGTGGAAGTGGTACAAGCCGTTTTGAAGTGCCGTGGCCGTGTGGTCGTCATGGGGATGGGGAAAAGTGGGCATGTCGGCAACAAAATTGCTGCCACACTGGCCTCTACGGGGACCCCAGCCATGTTCGTTCACCCTGGCGAAGCCAGCCATGGCGACTTGGGCATGATTACCGAGGCCGATATGGTGCTGGCCATCAGCAACAGCGGTGAAAGCGATGAACTCAACGCGGTGTTACCTGTTATCAAGCGCATGGGTGTTGGCCTGATTGCATTGACTGGGCGGCATGACTCGTCATTGGCCAATTACGCCAATTGGGTATTGGACAGCAGCGTGGCGAAAGAGGCATGCCCACACAACTTGGCGCCGACTGCCAGCACCACTGCACAAATGGCTTTGGGCGACGCGTTGGCTATGGCGCTATTAGATGCGCGCGGTTTTAAGCCCCAAGACTTCGCGCGGTCGCATCCTGGCGGGGCATTGGGCCGAAAACTGCTGACCCATGTGAGCGACATCATGCGCAGTGGCGACGCAGTGCCCCGTGTGCTGGCCACTACCTCAGGCATGGAGTTGATGCGAGAAATGAGCGCCAAAGGCCTGGGCGCCACCGCCATTGTTGACGAGCGTAACTGCGCCATAGGCATATTTACAGATGGCGATTTGCGCCGCGCGATTGAGCAAGGTGTAGATTTACGCGCTGTTGTTGCGGGTGAGATCATGCGTCCTAACCCCCACACCATCAGCAGCCAAGCGCTGGCCGCTCAAGCTGCCGATCTGATGGAGGCCCAAGCTGTGACCAGTCTGCTGGTGGTTAATCTAGACGGTGAGCTTGTTGGCGCGGTCAACACCAACGACTTGATGCGAGCCAAGGTAATTTAAACTATGACTTCTGTACGCGCCGCAGCGAACCAACGCTTTTCAGCACAGCTGCTGGCCAAAGCGCGTCCAATTAAGGTCGTATTTTTCGACGTAGACGGCGTCTTGACTGACGGCAGTTTGTGGTTCAGCGATGCTGGTGAGACCATGAAGCGCTTTAACACCCTCGATGGCCACGGTTTGAAACTATTGCAACGTGCGGGTATTACGCCTGCCGTTATAACTGGACGCGACTCAGGCGCGCTGCGCAACCGTTTGACAGCCTTGGGCGTGACCCATGCCCGTTTTGGTACAGAGGACAAACTACCAGCTGCCAACGAGTTGTTGGCGGAATTGGGATTGAGTTGGTCGCAGGCTGGGGCCATGGGAGATGATTGGCCAGACCTGCCCATGCTGATAAGGGCCGCGTTGGCTTGTGTGCCTGCGACAGCACACGTTGATGTCCTGTCTCATGCGCACTTCACGCCTACCGCGAGTGCTGGCAACGGTGCGGTACGTGAGCTGTGCGATTTGCTGCTACACGCCAATGGCTCTTTTGATGCCATGTTGCAAGAGGCCCTGCAGTGAGTGCGCCGCCCGTGTTGTTAGACATGGTGCCTGCGCCCAGCTTGGCCGGTAAGCCGTTGCGCGCTAAGCGCACGTGGGTGCAGTACATTCGTCAGTTGGGTGACAAGCTCACAACCTACGTGCCTCTGGTATTGATGGCCGTTTTGGCAGGTATGACCTTTTGGTTGCTGCGTTTGTCACCAGTTCCAGACGAGGCACAAGCAGCGCGTGCAACGCCTACGGTGCCGGACAACTACTTGGTCAACTTTGTCGCGAGAAGCTTTGATGTCAACGGCGAGCTAACGGCCCAAGTTGCGGGTGCTGCCGCTCAGCATATGCCGCAAACGGGTGAGCTTCACATACAAACGGCGCGCATAACAGCTTGGGGTAAACAAGGTGCATTAACCCGCAGCAGCTCGGATGATGCGGTGGTGAACAAAGCACAAACGCAATTTGAATTAACTGGCAATGTGGTGGCCAACCGAACCCAAGCCAACTCGCCGGATTTTCAAATTACAAGCGAACAGCTGTTTATCGATACCGACCTCAACCTGATGCGTTCTCAATTGCCGGTGCGCGTGTTGCGTGGTGTTGATGAAATCAAAGCGCAGCGTATGGTTGTAGACAACAACACGGGTGTTGCCCAATTCAACGACCGGGTTGAAGCTGTGGTGCAAGCTCGCCAGTAGCTGTTGTTATGAACCACACCACACCATTGGTTTTTATCACGGGCGGCTCAAGCGGCATCGGGCAAGCGCTGGCCCAGCATTACCTAGATGCAGGTTGGCGTGTCGCGCTGGTGGCCAGGCGGGAGCATGAGATGGCCGCATGGGCCAAGCCTTTTAATCAAGACGCCTTGTGTGTGGGCGTTTATGGCGCAGATGTGAGCATCGCTCAGCAAGCGCGCAGCGCTGCGCAAGCTTGCATCACACAACAAGGTCTACCAAATGTAGTGGTGGCCAATGCCGGTATCAGCGTGGGCGTCGACACCGCAGAGTTCGACGATTTAGACGTGTTGCAGCGCACCCTGATGCTTAATATTGCGGGCATTGCCAATACCTTCCATCCCTTTATTGCGCCTATGCGTGCACGCGGCACAGGCAGCCTGGTGGGCTTGGCCAGCGTGGCTGGCATTAGAGGGCTGCCAGGCCACGGCGGGTATTGTGCCAGCAAGGCGGGCGCCATTGCTTATCTGGAGTCGTTGCGCGGTGAGCTGCGCGGCAGTGGCCTGCACGTCGTGACTTTGGTGCCTGGGTATGTCGCCACGCCATTGACTGCGAAAAACACCTACAGCATGCCGTTTTTAATGCCGGCAGCAGACTTTGCCATGGCTGCCGCCCAGGCCATCGCCAAGCACAAATCTTATGTGGTCATTCCGTGGCCTATGGGTCTTGTTGCCGCGTTGCTGCGCATACTACCCAACGCCTTGTTCGATCGATTGCTAAGTGGCCGCGCGCGCAAGCCCCGCCAAGTCAAAACGCCCATTAACGCTCGCTTTGCATACGGCTAGAGCGGTGTAACCCCACATACAAGAAAGAGTAGTTGGCTTATGGACGTAGTCGTATGGTTCTTCTTATTGGGCGTGCTGGCCAAGTTGGTTAAAAGCGACCTTAGGTTGCCAGAGCCACTGTATGAAACGCTCTCCATTTATTTGTTGATTGCCATTGGCCTTAAAGGTGGAATCGAGCTCAGTCGCCAGTCCTTGTGGGACTTGCTGCCGCAAATTGCGCTCTGTGTAGGCTTGGGTCTGCTGATACCGGTGTTGGTCATGCCCGTGTTGCGTGCATTGGGCTTGCGTGCGATAGATGCCGCTTCAATGGCCGCCCATTATGGCTCTGTCAGTGTGGTCACTTTCGCGGTAGGTTTGGCCTATCTGAACTCAAAAGGCATCGCTACATCGAGCCATGCACCGCTGTGGGTTGCGGTGATGGAAGCACCTGGCATCGTGGCTGGCATTGTGCTGGCCTATTGGTACGCCAAAGACGGATCGACGTCAGCATCTAGCGATGACGGCGGTTTGCGCAGTGTGTTGCACGACGTGTTGTTTGGCAAGTCCGTGTTGTTATTGATGGGCGGTTTATTGATTGGTGCGGTCATGGGTGAGCAGGGTGTCGCCCCGATTGCACCCCTGTTTATTACGCCGTTCAAAGGCGTGTTGGCTTTGTTTTTATTGGAGCTTGGACTGGTGGCTGGCGCGCGTTTGGGTGATTTGCGTCGCTATGGCTTACGCCTAATTGCGTTCGGACTCTTTGCACCGCCTGTGTTGGCCATGTTGGGCATGGCGGGTGCCCGAGCACTAGGCCTTGGGGTCGGTGACATGGTGGTATTTGCGGTGTTGGCCGCAAGTGCCAGTTATATTGCTGCGCCCACAGCTATGCGCATGGCGTTGCCCAAGGCCAATGCGGCGTTGTCTATTACCGCGTCATTGGGTCTTACATTTCCGTTCAATATTGTGGTGGGTGTGCCCTTGTATACCCACATTGCCGTTTGGTGGGGTAGCGTATGAGTCAGTCTTTAGAGTCTGTTGTGACAGCAAGTGCATCAACATTTGAGAAAACATTGCTGGTGGTGTTGGGCGAGGCATCGCTTGAAAAGCCGTTGCTCAAACTGGCCAAACTCATGGGGGCATTGGGTTACACCGTGCACGATGTCAGGGGCGGTGGCTCGTGGGGCACGCGGGACGCCTTATGGGAAGCAGATCGCAGCATAGAGTTGAAATTCATTTGCGCACCGGACGTGGCGCACAGGATGGCCAACGCCATTATCGCCAACTACGCTGAACACTATGCCTTGAGTTTGTACTTAAGCCCTGTGGAGGTATTGCGCGGGCACAAGTACTAAGCGCGTGTCGCGCAGCGTCTAGACGTAAAAAAAC
>CALBWZ010000292.1 GCA_937893415.1 uncultured Comamonadaceae bacterium
ACCGCCCTGAGCCGCCATGCCGCCAGCATCACCAATCGCCAACAACAGCACAGCGGTAAAGAAAGGCAGCAACACAGACAGCACAGGCGCGTGCTGCCACCAAAAATCGAACAAACTGTTCATTAAACGTCCGCCTTGCTGTTATCAGTGGGGTGTCCATCCACATGGTCACTGCCATTTTCATGCCGACTTCTCAGCGCAAGTTCAATCACAAACCCTGTGGTGGCAAAACCAATCACAATGGCTGTCAGCACCAAGGCTTGCGGCAAGGGGTCTGCGACAACGCCGTCGCCTATCAAAATAGCATTGGCATTGCTCCATAGCCGCCCCATCAAGAAGATGAACACATTAACGGCATAGCCGATCAGCGTCAGCCCCAGCACCACGGTGAATGTGCGGCCACGCAACAGCAAATACACGCCGGTTGCTGTGACCACACCCAAGCCTAAGGCCAACAAGGCTTCCATGCTGATCATGCTGCACCGCCTTGCGCGCTGGCAGGTGACACTGCACTTTGACGAGAAGCAGAGCCCAGCACACTGAGGGTGAGTAACGTAGCACCCACCACGGTCAGATAGACGCCAAGGTCAAACAATGCGGCAGTGGCGAGGGGCAACTCACCCAACCAACCCACCACCGGATGACCAAACGCGCTGGTTAAGAACGGATACCCCACCACAAAGGCGCCCACACCGGTGAGGCCTGCTATGCCCAAGCCTGCGCCAATCCAGCGCACAAAACGCCGCCCAGAATGGACATGCATCAGCCATTCGGCCCGCTCCTGGCCCAGCGCCATGAACTGCAGCACCAATGCCACAGCAGTGATCAGGCCTGCAATAAAGCCGCCGCCTGGTAGGTTGTGTCCACGCATGAAGATGTAGATGGAAAACACCATGGCCAGTGGCAGCACCACAGAGGCCGCCACGCGCAACAGCAACGGTTGTTCAGCAAAAGCCCAGAGACGGCCAGAGCCGTCAACACCGTCGCGGCGAGTCCGCCAGCCATCCATCAAGGCCAACACGCCTAAGGCAGCGATGGCTAGCACCGTGATCTCACCCCAGGTGTCGTAACCGCGGAAGTCCACCAATATCACGTTGACCACGTTGGATCCGCCACCTTTGGTCACAGCCTGCTCAAGGAAGAACCAAGAAATGCTGTCGTGGTCGCGGGTCATGAAGATCCAAGCCAACCAGGCCATGCCTGCACCTGCGGCCAAGGCCAGGGCAGCATCGCGGGTTTTGCGGGCTGTGCTCGACTCGCGCGGGGTGGTCTGCGGCAACAGCGCCAGGCCCATCAGCAACAGCACTGTAGACACAATTTCCACTGACAGCTGCGTCAGCGCCAAATCTGGGGCCGACAAGGACACAAAGGTCAGGGCGACAACCAAGCCCACCACGCCCACCAGCACCACGGTGCGAAATCGCTGGTGATGGCCCACCACCAGCGCCACACAAGTACCCAGGAGCAGCAACCACACGACAACAGCCACTGCATTGGCGGGCATCAAAACACGTTCTCCGGCACTGATACCGCTGAACAGCAAAGGGCCTGAAGCCGCGACTATGGCCCCACCCACCAGCAAGGCCAAATAGCGTTGCAACGAGCTGTTTTCCAGCCCCAAGGTTAAGCGACCGGCCAAACAGAACAAGCCGTTGATACCTGCGTCACATACCTGTCGTCCAGTGGCGCGTCCAAACCACACTTCAGAGTTGATACCATGCAGGCGCTTGTTGCGCGCCAAGCTTCGGTACAGCGCAAAACCAAGCACCAAAGCCATGGCGCTCATGAGCAACGGCAAGTTAAAACCGTGCCAAATAGACAAATGGTAATCAGGCAAGGGCTGACCAGTCATGGCCGTGGCTGCCGCGTGGACCAACGGGCCAAAGGTGAGGCTTGGAAAGAGGCCCACCACCACACACATTGTGACCAAACCGATGGTGGGTAACTTCATGCCCAACGGTGGTTCGTGTGGATGTTTGTTGTCAACATCGCCCAACTTACCGTTGAAGTAAGTGTCGTGCACCATACGCAGAGAGTAGGCCACGCTGAACACACCAGCCAACGTCACCAGCGCGGGAACTGCCCATGCCCATAGGCCCTGTGTACCAGCCACTGCCTCGGTAAAGAACATTTCTTTGGACAAGAAACCGTTGGTCAACGGCACCCCTGCCATAGACGCTGCAGCGACCATGGTCAACGTAGCGGTGAAGGGCATGAAGGACCACAGCCCCCCCAATTGGCGCATATCGCGCGAGTGGGTTTCGTGGTCTATGATGCCCGCAATCATGAACAAGGACGCTTTAAACGTGGCGTGGTTCAGCACATGAAACACAGCGCCGACAGCGGCCAGCGGTGAACCTAAGCCCACCATAAACATGATCAGTCCCAAATGACTGACAGTGGAATAAGCCAGTAAAGCTTTCAGGTCGTGTTTGAAGAGAGCAATAAAGGCCGCAAACAGCATGGTGATGAGGCCTGTGCCGCTGACCAACACCTCAAACCAGCCTGAGCCGGCCAAAATGGGATACAGGCGCATGAGTAAAAAAACGCCGGCCTTGACCATGGTGGCCGAATGCAGGTAGGCCGATACCGGCGTAGGCGCAGCCATGGCGTCAGGCAGCCAAAAGTGAAACGGGAACTGGGCGCTCTTGGTAAAAGCACCTACCAAAATCAGTAACAAGGCAGGCAGGAACATGGCGTGCGCTTGAATGTCGGCAGCCTTGGTGGCCAGCACGCTGATCTCGTAGCTGCCACCAATTTGGCCTAACAACACGAACCCCCCTAGCATCGCCAAGCCACCGCCGCCAGTGACGGCCAAGGCTTGGCGGGCGCCTTCGCGGGCGTCGGATCGGTGGCCCCAGTAGCCGACCAACAAGAAAGAAGAAATGCTGGTCAACTCCCAGAACACCACGAGCACCAGCAGGTTGTCAGACAGCACGATGCCCAGCATGGCGGCCATGAACAACATCATCAAACTGAAAAATTTAGGTGCCGAGTCTTCAGGCGCTAGGTAATAGGCCGCATACAACACGATGCACAGGCCAATGAACAAAATTAGGCCTGCAAACATCAGCGACAGGCCGTCCAAACGGAATGTGATGTTCAAGCCCAAAGATGGGACCCATGTCCAGTGCTCCATGACGGGCAAACCACTGAATACCACCGGTGCGTACCACACCAGAATGGCCAAACTGCTGGCGGTGATAGCCGCTGCTACAGCAGCGATCAATACACGGCGGTGGGCACCGCCGATGGCAGTCAGTAGCGTACCCAGCAACAAGGGCAATAAAACAACAAGTAACAGCACGGTCGGTTGGCCCTTTTAAACAGGCTAGATTATAGAAGGATGGGTGCCCTTCTGACTTACTGCTCGCCATTGGCCGCGCGGGGCTCTGAGGTATCACCTGAGACATCGCTAAAAGCATCACCTGAAGCATCAGAATTCACCACAACTTGGGCCTGCTCGGTCGGCAAAGCCTCTACATGGCGCAACGCCCTGTCCATGGCTCGGGTTCGTGCTTGGGCATTGTCGATCGTGTTGAGCATCGTTTGGGTTTGGCTTTTCACCTTGGCCAATACGCCACCAAATTTACCAAACTCCGTTTTGACGGCACCCAATACTTGCCACACCTCACTTGAACGCTTTTCAAGTGCCAAGGTTCTAAAACCCATCTGAAGTGAGTTCAGCATGGCCATGAGCGTGGTTGGCCCAACAATGGTGACCCGGTACTCACGCTGCAGAAGCTCCAGCAAGCCTGACACACGCAGCACCTCGGCATACAAACTCTCAGTGGGTAAAAACATAATGGCGAAGTCGGTGGTGTATGGCGGCTCCACATACTTCTCGCTTATGGACTTGGCCTCAGACTTGATGCGTGCGGCCAAGTCTTTGGTAGCAGCGGCCACGGCAACCGGGTTAGCCTGCTCCTGTGCTTCCAGCAAACGCTCATAGTTCTCAGTTGGAAATTTAGCGTCGACTGGCAGCCACACTGGCGTGCCGTCATCGCTGCGCCCAGGCATGCGAATGGCAAAGTCAACCAGGTTGCGACTTCCAGGCTTGGTCATCACCTGCTCGGCATATTGATCAGGCGCCATGACTTGCTCTAACAAGGACTTAAGCTGCGCCTCGCCAAACATACCTCTGTTTTTTACGTTGGACAGTAAATGCTTCAAATCGCCAACACCTTGGGCCAGCACTTGCATCTCGCCCAAGCCTTTGTGCACCTGCTCCAAACGGTCGGCCACTTGCTTAAAGCTTTCGCCCAGCCGCTGGTGCAATGTGGCTTGCAGTTTTTCATCGACCACGGCACGCATTTCGTCAAGCTTGGCCGCATTGCCTTGTTGCAATTGCATCAGCTGCGTATCCAGCGTGGTGCGAACCTCACCCATGCGTCTGGCATTGGTCTCACTCATGGCATTGAGGTTGTTCGTCAGCGTGTCGGTTATGTGGGTTTGCAAGGCAGTGAGTTGTTTGGCGAACGCATCCATTTGTGCGTTTTGTGTCCTCGTGGCTTGCGCGGTTTGCTCCAGCAATGATGTTTGAAACTGCACCAAGGTTTGAGACAGCTCAGCTCTTGCG
>CALBWZ010000293.1 GCA_937893415.1 uncultured Comamonadaceae bacterium
AAAGCATTGGTACACCATGTCGCGCTCCATACGCAGGTCTTCTGCCAGTGTCATGCTTCTGGCTTTGCGAATTTGTTCGAGCACCACGTGCAACATCAACGGCGAGCGTGATTGCAAAACCTTGAGCGTATGCGCCGCCCATGGCGTGTCCATTTCAGCCAATGCAGCTTCCATGCTGGCCACGCTGTCGAGACCAAATACAGCATCGATAGCGCTTCGGTCTTTGAATGTCTCAGGCAATGGCGCTGGACTGGCTTTACCTTGCACCCAGCGCTCAACAGCGGCTGAGCTCTCAAATGGTGTGTCTTGTAGCTCCTGCCACAAAATAGCCAAGTGACCTCTGTCAACACACACATCAGCCAAACCGGCAGCAATGGCATCGCCAGCTTGAATCATTTCGCCCGTTAAACCCAAATACTCGCCAATCCGACCTGGGGCTCGGCTCAAAAAGAAACCACCGCCAACGTCTGGAAACAAACCAATATTGGTTTCAGGCATTGCCAGCTTGCTATGCGGCGTCACCACTCTGAGGCTGGCGCCTTGTGCAATACCCATACCACCACCCATCACCACACCGTCCATCAAGGCAATATAAGGCTTGGGGTAGGTATGAATCAAATGGTTGAGCGCATACTCATTGGTGAAAAATGCTTCCAGCGCAGTGTCATTGGCCAGTGCAGCCTGGTGAAAAAACCGAATATCACCACCCGCGCAAAAATGACCAAACGGTCCATTTTTATCACTACCGCGTATAACCACCGCCAGCACAGTACCGTCATCGCGCCATGCTTGCAAACACTGTGTGATGCTGTCAACCATGCCCAAATCTAAAGCATTTAAGGCTTTAGGCCGAGTCAAACTAATAAGACCTACACGACCAGCTACAACACCAGTTACAAATTCTGTGTCTAAACGAAATGGGGTGGTTTTCATCATGCTCAACTCATAGTCCAAAATAACAATCAGCAGGTAACAAGGCATTCAATTACCCAACAAAAAGGACGCCGAAGCGCCCTCTTGGAACCTGGGCTTAGCCCATTGACATGTCGCGCCCAGCACGCTTACGCTCTGACTCTGACAGATAACGCTTACGCAAACGGACACTCTTTGGTGTAATTTCAACCAATTCATCATCCTCAACAAATTCAACACCGTATTCCAAAGTCAAATCAATTGGTGGTGTGATTTTGACCGCGTCTTCTTTACCGCTGACACGGAAATTGGTCAACTGCTTGGTACGTGTGGCATTCACAACCAAGTCGTTATCACGGCTGTGAATACCCACAATCATGCCTTCGTACACAGGGTCATTGGGCTTTACAAACATACGACCGCGGTCGTCGAGCTTGCCCAATGCATAGGTGAAGATTTCGCCAGCATCCATTGAAATGAGCACGCCATTTTTACGACCACCGATCTCACCCTTGTGAGGCTCATAGCTGTCGAAAATGTTGGCAATTAAACCTGAACCACGGGTCAAATTCAAAAACTCGTTGGTAAAACCAATCAAACCACGCGCTGGAATACGGTACTCTAAACGCACACGACCACGGCCATCAGGGTCCATGTTGACCAGTTCACCTTTGCGCTCACCCAATGCTTGCATAACACCACCTTGGTGTGTCTCTTCAATGTCGGCAGTCACCATTTCGATTGGCTCACAGCGTACGCCGTCGATATCCCGGTACACCACACGCGGCTTGGTAACGGCTAGCTCGTAGCCCTCACGGCGCATGTTTTCCAACAAAATAGTCAAGTGCAATTCGCCACGGCCACGCACTTCAAACACACCCTCTTCATCTGTCTCTGCAACACGCAGTGCCACGTTGTGCTGCAACTCTTTTTGCAAACGGTCCCACAACTGGCGACTGGTCACATACTTGCCCTCACGACCAGCCAACGGGCTGGTGTTGACGCAAAATTTCATGATCAGAGTTGGCTCGTCCACTGTCAGCATGGGCAATGGTGATGGATTGACGGGGTCGGTGAGGGTCACGCCGATACCAATTTCTGGAATGCCGTTGACCAACACAATGTCGCCAGGACCTGCCTCTGTGACTTGTATACGCTCTAAACCTTGGAACTTCAACACTTGGTTGATACGGCCCTTGGTAGTCTTGCCATCGGGGCCTTCCATGACAAGCACATCCATTTGCGGTTTGATGGTGCCAGATAGGATGCGGCCAACACCAATACGGCCCACAAATGTTGAAAAATCTAACGCGGAGACTTGCAACTGCAAGGGTGCTGCAGGGTCGCCTGTCTGGGGTGGCACGTGAGACAACACGGTATCAAACAGGGCTGACATGTCTGGACCCCACTGTTCGCCAGCTTCGCCTTCTTCCATGGAGGTCCACCCATTGATGCCAGAGGCATAAACAACTGGGAAGTCCAACTGCTCATCAGTAGCGCCAAGTTTGTCAAACAAATCAAATGCTGCATTGACAACAAAGTCAGGACGCGCACCTGGCTTGTCAACTTTGTTCACGACCAAAATTGGGCGCAAACCCAAGGCCAAAGCTTTCTTGGTCACAAAACGAGTTTGTGGCATGGGGCCTTCTTGCGCATCAATCAACAACACAACGCCATCAACCATAGACAGAGCACGCTCCACTTCACCACCGAAGTCGGCGTGGCCTGGGGTGTCCACGATATTGATGTGTGTGCCCTTCCAGCTGACCGCGCAGTTTTTAGCCAAAATGGTGATCCCACGCTCACGCTCGATGGCGTTGTTGTCCATCACGGTATCCACAATTTTTTCGTGGTCTGCAAATGTGCCGGACTGGCGAAGCAACTGGTCAACCATGGTTGTTTTGCCATGGTCAACGTGGGCAATGATGGCGATATTACGAATAGGCGTTGTCATGAAAATCCTCGAAACCTTAAAAACTCAAACAATCAATAAAAATTAGCAACTTAGCAAGTGAATAACTAATGCAACGCCGCAACATGCGGTGTGCCTTGTGCCAAACACTCAGACACCTCAATAGGGCTGAGCAAACGAGTGGGTATCAGCTCACCACCTGCGGTGTGTGCTGAGCCCAAAAAGGCATGTGGCTCATCGCCCCACACCGCCAGTAAACCATCCGTCACATCGAACTGATCACCACGCAAACGCACGCCGCTTAAGAACCGACCTGCATCATGGCTGGTCAATGTAATGGTTGAGACAACAGGCAACAAGCTGTGCACTGGCAACAAGGCCTGAATCCGAGCCTCTTCGCTCATTGCTTCCAAATCAGCCAAGGTGATTGATTGGTGTGAAACCCTGTCATCAGCCAGTGAAAAACCACCCGTTTGAGTTCGCCTCAAACTGGCCAAATGTGCGCCGCAACCCAACGCAGCGCCCACATCTTCACCCAAGGTGCGAATGTAAGTGCCTTTAGAACACGTGGCGTACAACTTGATAACGCCGGGGTCGTCTGTCAACGACAGCTGCAACTTAAAGATGTGCACGCGTCTGGGGGCGCGCTCTAGCGTGATGCCTTCACGGGCATATTCATACAATGCCTTGCCGTCTCTTTTCAAGGCTGAATACATGGGTGGAATTTGATCAATGTCACCAACAAACTGCGCAGCAACCACGTCAAGGACCTGCTGCGTTACGGATGGCACGGGCTTGGTTTCAAGCACATCGCCCTCAGCGTCCGCAGTGGTGGTTGTCACACCCAAACGCACATCAGCTACATAGGTTTTATCGGCATCCAAATGCAATTGGCTGAACTTGGTAGCAGCGCCAAAGCACAGAGGCAACACGCCTGTTGCCAGCGGGTCAAGTGTGCCTGTATGACCCGCCTTTTCGGCACGCAGCAACCACTTGGCCTTTTGCAAGGCTTGGTTGCTTGATAGTCCTATGGGCTTGTCCAGTAGCAGCACCCCGTGAACGGGGCGACGTGTAACCGAACTCCGCCGCAGTTTTTGCGGTGAGTTCATGGCCTTAATCGTCCTTTGCCCTTGACGACACAGCCTTGGCAATCAAGGCATTCATGTCTGCAGCTTGTTCAGCAGTACGGTCAAAGTGAAAGTGCAACGTAGGCACAGTGTGGATATGCAAACGCTTGAATAAACCGTTGCGCAGAAACCCTGCGCCTTGGTTTAATGCCTCAGCAGTTTTACCAGGGTCTCCCACCAGCACGCTGAAAAAAACCTTGGCGTGGGCATAGTCTGGGGTGACCTCAACGCTTTGAATCGTTACCATGCCCACGCGTGGGTCTTTCAACTCGCGCGCGATCAACTCCGACAGATCGCGCTGGATCTGATCGGCTACCTTGAAACCCCGGTTGGGGGTTGTTGATTTCTTAATCGCCATATGTGTACTGTTGCGAGCGGTTGCTTATGACAACCTGCGCGCAATTTCCTTAACATCGAAGAACTCAAGCTGATCGCCCTCTTTGATGTCGTTGTAGTTTTTAAGCTTGATACCACACTCAAAACCTTCTTTAACATCACGCACATCGTCTTTGAGGCGCTTGAGTGTTTCGATCTCACCGGTGTAAATAACAACGTTTTCGCGCAGCAAACGGAATTGAGCCGTGCGGGTAACAAGACCCGATGTGACCATACAACCCGCGACTGTTC
>CALBWZ010000294.1 GCA_937893415.1 uncultured Comamonadaceae bacterium
GAGATCGAGTAATGGACTGGAGTTCAGACGTGTGCTCTTCCGATCTCTTAGGTACCAACTCACTGCTGGACTTGCTGGTGTTTGGCCGCGCAGCTGGCAACCATATTGTTGAGTACAACGACAAACACAAAGAGCACAAGACGCTGCCTGCTAACGCGGCAGACAAGTCATTGGCTCGATTGGCTCGCCTCGATGCGTCTACCGGTGGTGAGTACCCACAAGATGTGGCAGACGACATCCGTAAATCAATGCAGCTCCACGCCGGCGTATTTCGCACGCAAAAAGTTATGGACGAAGGCGTCGCAGAAATTAACTTGATGCGAGAACGCGTGATGAATATTCACCTAGGCGATAAATCAAAGACCTTTAACACCGCGCGAATTGAGGCCTTGGAAGTTGAAAACCTCATTGAATGCGCACAGGCTACTATGACATCTGCAGCCGCTCGTCACGAATGCCGCGGCGCTCACACCGTCTTCGAATATGAGCGCAGCGCTGATGACGCTGATTTCCCGCTAGGCCGTAACGACAAAGAGTGGATGAAACACACCTTGTGGCACAGCGCTGACAACAGCCTGTCCTACAAGCCTGTGAACCTAAAGCCACTCACTGTAGATTCAGTGCCACCTAAAGTGCGCACGTTCTAACCACACACGGAGAAAATACTATGTCGAATACCCGCATATTTAAAATTTACCGGTACGACCCTGAAAAGGATGCCAAGCCTTACATGCAGACCATAGAGGTTGAACTCGATGGCACAGAACGCATGCTGCTGGACGCCCTGATGAAACTCAAGGCGCAAGACCCTACAATCACCTTCCGACGTTCTTGCCGTGAAGGCGTATGTGGCTCTGACGCCATGAATATCAACGGTAAAAACGGTTTGGCCTGCTTGACAAACCTGTTGACCTTGCCAAAAACCATTGTTTTAAAGCCCTTACCGGGTTTACCAGTGGTGCGTGACTTGATCGTAGACATGACGCTGTTTTTCAAGCAGTACAACTCCATCAAGCCTTACCTTGTCAACAACAGCCAAGTTCCTGACAAAGAACGCTTGCAGTCACCCGAAGAGCGTGATGAGTTGAATGGCTTGTACGAGTGCATTTTGTGCGCCAGTTGCTCAACCAGCTGTCCCAGCTTTTGGTGGAACCCCGACAAGTTTGTGGGTCCAGCAGGTTTACTTCAGGCCTACCGCTTTATCGCTGACAGCCGCGATGAGGCTACTGCTGAACGTTTGGACAACTTGGAAGACCCTTACCGCTTATTCCGCTGCCACACCATCATGAACTGTGTGGACGTGTGTCCAAAAGGCTTGAACCCTACCAAAGCCATCGGCAAAATCAAGGAAATGATGGTTTTGCGCGCGGTTTAAGCGTGCCTTATTCATCTGGTATCAACCCATGACCCAACCTGATGACCTGCTAGACGAACGGTCAATGAGCAAGCTTCGGTGGGGCTGCCGCCGTGGTTTATTAGAAAATGACTTGTTTATCGAGCGTTTCTTCAAAACTTTCGGCGCGGCCATGACTGTCAGCCAAGCACAAGCGATGAATGCCTTAATGGATTTGTCAGACAATGACTTGCTTGATTTGCTCCTGGTGCGTAAAGAACCGGAAGGTGATTTGGCCCAGGTTAATGTTGTCGACTTGCTCAGGCTGATTCGCTCAAAACCACAGAAACATTAAACCAGTCGCGCGTCGCGCGCTGTTACTACTATTATTTTTTAAAGAGACCAATCATGAACCTATCTGACAACAAAGCCACGATGTCATTCAGCAACGGCAGTCCCAGCATTGACTTACCAGTTTATGCAGGCTCAGTAGGGCCTGACGTGATTGACATTCGCAAGCTATACGGCCAAACCGGTATGTTCACTTACGATCCCGGTTTCTTGTCAACCGCGGCATGCCAATCAGCTATCACCTACATTGACGGTGACAAAGGCGAGCTGCGCTACCGCGGCTACCCCATCGAGCAGTTGGCCACGCAATGCGACTACCTTGATGTGTGCCACTTGTTACTCAATGGCGAACTGCCCAATACGCAAGAAAAGAAAGACTTTGACCTGCTTGTTACCAGCCACACCATGGTCAACGAACAAATGCAGTTTTTCCTGCGTGGTTTTCGCCGAGATGCACACCCAATGGCGGTACTCACAGGCCTGGTTGGCGGCATGTCTGCCTTTTACCACGACAGCACGGACATCACCAACCCAGAACACCGCCACATTGCGGCAATTCGCTTAATTGCCAAGATGCCGACATTGGTGGCGATGGCTTACAAATACAAAACTGGCCAACCTTACATTTACCCGAAAAATTCACTTAGCTACTCCGGTAATTTTTTGCACATGATGTTTGCCACGCCATGCGAAGAATACAAAGTCAACCCCGTTTTAGAACGCGCACTTGACCGCATTTTCATCTTGCACGCAGACCACGAACAAAACGCCTCCACCTCCACCGTCCGCTTGTGCGGCTCGTCAGGTACCAACCCTTTCGCAGCCATTGCTGCGGGTGTTGCGTGTTTATGGGGCCCTGCTCACGGCGGCGCCAACGAGGCCTGCTTGAACATGCTTGAAGACATCCAACGCAAAGGTGGCTTGTCAAAAGTAGGCGAATTTATGGAGCAAGTCAAAGACAAAAACTCTGGGGTTCGCTTGATGGGATTTGGCCATCGCGTTTATAAAAACTACGACCCGCGTGCCAAACTCATGCAAGAAACCTGTAAGGAGGTATTGGCCGAGCTGGGTCTAGAAAACGACCCCTTGTTCAAGTTGGCCATGGCCGTTGAGAAGATTGCATTGGAAGACGACTACTTCGTTCAGCGCAAGCTGTACCCAAATGTCGACTTCTACTCTGGCATTGTGCAACGCGCCGTTGGTATCCCCGTGAACTTGTTCACTGGTGTTTTTGCACTGGCTCGTACATCGGGTTGGATTGCACAACTCAACGAAATGATTGGCGACCCAGAGTACAAAATTGGCCGTCCTCGCCAGTTGTTTACTGGTGACACACTCCGAGACGTGGTGCCACAAGCCAAGCGGTAAGCTGTTTGGCGCGTTTTACGACGGGCGGATAAGCAGCAAAAACCACCCTTTTAGTGTGGTTTTTGCTGCTTAGGGCGTAAATCTTGGCCATTACCTTATGGTGGCCTGCACACCGCTACGTTATACAACCCCGCGCCTCGCCATCTGATGTTCTTAACGGCCTAGGTGAACACGTTGTTGTTGGCCATGCTCATCATTGGCTGGCGTCTGTGGCAGACCAACAGGCAGCTTGGCCTCAGGTGCAGACATGGTACCGCGTACGATAGCACCAGCATGGATCATGAAGCCCGCAGAGCTGATGTGCCCCTGAACTTGTACGCTTGCGTTGCACTCTATGACCTCGCTAGCAATCAAGTTGCCCACCACGGTGCCAGACACGATGATGCGCTGTGCTCGAATGGTCCCCAACACGCTACCACCAGCACCTACCATCACCAAGCCGTCATGGGAGGTGACGTTACCCACAATTCGTCCATCTATGCGCAAGCCAAACTTGTCGACGACCATGTCGCCATTGAGGTTGAGGTTGTGCCAAACCCACGAACGCAGCGCAGAGTGCCTGTTGCCAGAGGCACTTAAAGACATACCACCACGGGAGGTAGAGCGCTGTAGCAGCCAAAATGTAAAGGTTTTAGAGAAATTCATACGAGTTTTTTATCTCTAATATGTGATCGCACGCTTGGTCGCCAATTTGTGCAACG
>CALBWZ010000295.1 GCA_937893415.1 uncultured Comamonadaceae bacterium
CGAATTGGTTCGAACTGTAAAGAGTTTAGGTTTGGAAACCTGCGCCACACTTGGCATGCTCGAAGAGGGCCATGCTCAAACACTACAAAGCGCAGGGCTTGACTATTACAACCACAACCTAGACAGCGCGCCCGATTTTTACAGCGACATCATCACAACACGTACGTATCAAGACCGACTAGACACGCTGAGCAAAGTACGAAGCGCTGGTGTCAAAGTCTGCTGCGGTGGGATCGTAGGAATGGGTGAAACACGGCGTCAGCGTGCTGGTCTGATAGCCGAGTTGGCCAATCTAGCCCCGTATCCTGAATCTGTACCAATTAACAATTTGGTCCGCGTCGAAGGCACACCGCTTCAAGACCAGGAGGCTTTAGACCCATTTGAATTTGTTCGCACAATAGCAGTGGCCCGCATCACCATGCCAACTGCGCGCGTGCGCCTGTCAGCGGGACGCCAGCAAATGGGCGACGCGGTGCAAGCACTGTGCTTTCTAGCCGGTGCAAATTCAATCTTTTACGGTGACAAGCTGCTCACCACAGGCAATCCAGACACTGAAGCCGACGTTGCACTGTTAAACCGTTTGGGGATGAGCCGCTCAGCAGCGTAAAACACAACATACCAACAACACACAACGCGAGGTTTTTTTGTTGCGCCTGGCTTTAAAAAATGCAGGTACATTTTTATCTTGTGTGTAACCGGTTGGCTGGTGTCTTGACATTCAAAATGTATTGATCATTTCTAAACAGGTCTAACGAGACAGCCAATCACTCATTTTTTAAACTTGAAATCGCAACGGCAAAAAAAAGTTCTAGTAGGTAAGACAAACCAACCAACAGGCGTGCAATCATGAATGCTTCAACCGCGGTACGGATTGAAGCAACCACGGATTTTAAGAGTTGGTTTGTAAGCTTGAGCCTAGCAAATCACTACAGCGACTTGAAGCTTGCCGCCTTTCGTAGCTCATTTGAATAGCTGTTGATAGCCTGCCTAACCAGAGAGGGGTTAGGTGGTGCTAGCGCTGTCAATCAATCAGAAATGACGCACAACACGCTGCAGTGCGCATGCTCAATCAAAGCACCAGAAGTGGCACCGCGCCACCACCGGGCAGTCCAGCTGTCTAAATGTTTATGACCAACAACAATTAGATTGGCATCAATTTTTACCGCAAACTCTGTTACTGAGTAAACAGAATCCCCTACGAGCAACTCTCCTTGAGTCTTAAGTCCAGCGTCATTCATTTGACGTAGACCGTCATCAAGAATGAGTTGGAAGTAAGCTCTATCTTGATCAGTTTGTAATGGTGTGAACCCACCGACCTCAAGAGCGACCACGTTGCTAGCTGGCGGCATGACCGCCACAAGCCATAGGTCAGCATGGCTCCACTGCGCTAGGTCTTTGCATGCCAGCAAAGCCTGCTGCCCTACCTCTGAGCCATCATAGGCAAGAAGAATACGCTCGTACATGTCATTGCTCCTAAATGTGTAACTTTTTATTGCTACTGCGGTTTGTTAATCGAAAAAAATATGACACACCGTTGCCTGCCACTATG
>CALBWZ010000296.1 GCA_937893415.1 uncultured Comamonadaceae bacterium
GGTGGTGGTGCAGGTGCCTCGCTGTACGCTGGATCCAAGGGCTTTATCTCCACTATGACACGTGGCTTGGCTAAAGAATTGGTAAAAGACAAGATTCGTGTCAATGCGGTGGCGCCTGGCGTCATATCAACACCGTTTCATGAGCGCTTTTCTACACCTCAAATGCTTGAGGGTTTTAAGACCACGATTCCCATGAACCGCCTTGGTACAGCACAAGAATGCGCTGGCGCTTTTGTCTACTTGGCTTCAGATCAAATGTCCAGCTATCTCACTGGTCAAATTATTGAGGTAAACGGTGGCCAGTACATGCCCTGATTGTCAATACGAGAAAGGGTAAAGCACTGTCACTCGCCACAAACTGCGTGGCCGTGTCAAATCAACTAGGGGCGCGCTATGCAGGAGCAAAGCGTTGTCCCAAACAACAACGTCCCCGTTTTCGTAATCGTTGGTGTAGCAGTATTTGTCTTGTGTCGCGTGCACTGCTAGCTCTCTCAAAAGTGCGAGTGCTTCTTCAGTATCCATCCCCTCAATACCAAATGAGCTGCCACTGACAGCGTATAAAGCAGGTTGCCCGGTAAATGGATGTTTTTTAACCAGGGGATGGCGAACCCAATTGACCTTTTGAACTTGTTCTTCGTTGAGAAGTGAGGCCACCGATCTTGACTGTTTGTCCAAATTATCTCTGTTGCCATAATGGTGTTTAACCACTAGGTTGTGGATTTTTTCCCGGGTGCTGTTTGGTAAGTCTGCATAGGCTTTAGCCTGATTTGCAAATGTAGTGCCGTTGAGAGTTTTAGGGACATCTCGCGCGTACAAAATGGTGCAGCGCGCGACATCTTTCATGTAAGAGTAATCTGTATGGAAGTATGTGCCAGCGTCGACTAAGCCCATTGGTTTACCGTCTTTGTTTACATTGGAAAGAAGCAAAATATTTGCTTCTTCCGGGTGGTGGAATGTGTCAATGACGTGTGGTGATGGTCTGCCCCAATTTCGGGCAAAGGTCACCATCTGAGCAGCTGATAGAGATTGATTTTTCAACACTATGAAGCCATGCTGGTGCAACGAATTTTCTAAAAATTGTAGGTCGTTTTTTTTTAGAGGTTTAGATAAATCTATACCTTCTATGCTTGCACCAGATACATTGCTTAAAAGGTGCAGCTTAGTTTGCACTGTGCCATGTACCGACATCACAATACCTGCCGTTTTGTCTTATGCACTCTAAATGCGTCGCTAGAAAAAAGTACTAAATGCAGCTAATAATTTATGATTTTCATTGGTTTGTTACCTTTGTAAATTAGAGCGTTATCTTTTTTATATTCTATTAAATCCTTGATTCAAATCCGAGAGCCTTGTTTTTGGCGAACCAGGTTTAGCGTTCCTAGCTTCGTCAAGGAGTCAGTGGTTTTTGAAATGCTTCATGATAATATGATAATCTAATTGTCGTATTTACATATGCACGCGGCTTCAAATTTGATCTGCGCAGCGGCCTTGCATTGAGTCACATTAATTCACCAAACGAAAGAGTCATATGAAACACATTGGATTTATTGGAGCTTCTGGATTGATGGGTCACGGTATCGTCAAGAACCTGCTTAAAAATGGCTTTAAAGTTTCTTTGACAGCTCACTCTCGAATCGATCCGCTGCAAGATTTGCTGGCTGGAGGTGCCAAACTAGTTCAGCATCATGCTGATTTAGTGGATTGTGATGTGGTCATAATTTGCGTCACTGGAACCCCTCAGGTTGAAGCGGCAATGGAAGGTACGCAAGGCTTGCTGAGTGGCGCCCGTCAAGGCTTGATAGTGGTTGATGCATCTTCTAGTGAGCCTGAGTCAACGCGTCGTCTCGCAGCACGTTGCCATGCGTTAGGCATGAATTTTGTTGACGCACCGCTCACTCGAACGCCCCTCGAAGCTGAATCCGGCAAGCTCAACACCATGGTCGGCGCATCACCAGAAGTTTTTGCTCAACTAGAGCCAGTTTTTAAAGCGTATTGCGAAAATATTTTCCATGTCGGTGACATGGGCTCGGCTCACGTTATCAAACTTCTTAATAATTTTCTTGGGCAAGCCATCACCACAGCAACGGCAGAGGCGTTTGCTGTAGGTGCAAAAGCCGGCATTGATGTGTCTCAGTTGGTGCGGGTTGTGTCGGCGGGCGCAGTCAATTCCGGGTTGTTTCAAGCCATGGCTAAAACATTGGAGGGCGACTACTCGGGCTTGAAGTTTGAGTTAAACAACGCATCTAAAGATTTACGCTATTACGTTCATCTGACTGAAAGTGTAAAGGCCCCTTCGTTGGTGGGCAACAGCGTACACCAAAGTTTGGTGACCGCCTGTGCTCTGGGTTTCGGCCACGAACACGTGCCATCCTTGGTAAAAGCCCAAGCCCTACTTAACCAAGTAAAAATTGGTAAAGCTAGCTGATATGACTCATCGTGTGGGCATCGCCTTGGTTGGCTTAGGTGCTGCAGCTCTTCCGCATTTGCGCAGCTTAGAGGACTTGTCGGATCGTATTGATCTGCGTTTTGCCGTCACCCGGCAACCCCACCCAGATCGAATCCGTCCCTATACTGGACTGGTACAGCTTGTCGATTCACTTGACCTGGCTTTGCACGATCCCTTGGTGCAAGCCGTCATTGTTGCCACCCCGCCTTCCACGCATCTAGCTATCTGCCAGCAATGTTTTGCTGCAGGTAAACATGTCTTACTCGAAAAACCACTTGAAGTTAATCTAGCGCGCGCTGCAGAGTTGGTCGAAATGGCACAAGCTTTCGGGTTGCAACTTGGCGTGGTGTTACAACATCGCTTTCGCGAAGCTGCCATCGTTTTGCAAAAGCTGCTGACAGACGGGCGTTTGGGTGAAGTGCAAGCAGCTTCGGTGCGTGTGCCTTGGTGGCGCTCGCAAGCTTACTACGACCAACCAGGGCGGGGCACTTGGGAGCGCGATGGCGGCGGAGTTTTGCTAACCCAAGCGATACACACCCTGGACTTATTTCGAGCCCTTGTGGGCGTGCAGTCGGTTAAGACTGCAGTGGTGAGCCAAACGCGACTGCACAATATGGAAACTGAAGACCATGTGAGTGCTCTGTTGTTACTAGGCAACGGGGCTGTCGGTGACCTAATGGCTACTACTGCCATGTACCCTGGCTTTCCAGAAACAATAGACATCATGGGAACCCTAGGCTCATCACGTATCAGCGGTGGCGATTTGCAAGCTCACTTTTTTGAGGGAGACTCCGTGATTGTGACCAGTCAAGGTGGCACTGGCAGTGGGGCTAATATGATGGATTTTTCACATGCGCCTCACCGTGATTTGTTGGTCGATTTTATAGAGGCAATCACTGACAAGCGCCCACCTCGTGTTAGCGGGGAGGACGCACTGAAAACGCATATCCTCATCGACGAACTGCTGCGTAAGGGGGGCGTACAAACCAGTTGATCAGTTTTGAATCGACACAACCACTATAAGTCGGGGTGAGGACAATAACTTGGACTAAATGAAGGTAGTTCATGTTTTCATATGA
>CALBWZ010000297.1 GCA_937893415.1 uncultured Comamonadaceae bacterium
GTCACATCCAGCAACTCAACACGCATGGCATCGACGCGCTGGCGCAACTCCAAAATGGCTTTGCGCGCTTCGTCGTCAGAAAACAGAGCAGCTTGGGCAGCGCCAGACAAAAACAGGGCAGCGAGCAGGCCAGAGCGGACGATTTTCAAGGTAGGTGACTTCATCACTGATAACGGATCTCAGCGCGTCGGTTTTTGGCAAATGCAGCATCATCCGAGCCAACAACAGCCGGTTTCTCCATGCCAAAGCTGACCGACTCCATCTGGGCACGCGAAACACCCAAGATGGCCAGCGCATCACGCACAGCATCAGCACGCTTTTGGCCAAGTGCCAAGTTGTATTCACGTCCACCAGATTCATCAGTATGGCCTTCTACAGCAACTTTCCGATCGTTCTGGCCGCGTAAAAACTTAGCGTGTTCAGCTAAAACGCTTTGGAATTCTGGTTTGATGACATAACTGTCATAGTCGAAATAAATCACCCGAACGTCAGAAGACCCAACGCCTGGTTTGTTCTTATTCAAATCAACCGAGGCGACACCGCTTTTACCAACAGCTGTGCCGTTTGCGCCAGCGCCCGCACCTGCACCGCCAGCACCGCTACCGGACACATTGGTTGCGCTGGCATCGCTCACAGGCACGTCGTTGAGTGGAACAGTTGAGCCACAAGCCACCAAAAAGGCCAGCAAACCACCAGCAGCTAAGTATTTAAACATCTAACATCTCCTCGAATTATTGATTAAAAAAAGGTCCCCAATCGGGCTCACGCACATCACCACTTTGACCGCTCAAGCGCGCTTTGACACGGCCATCTAAGGTAGTCGTCATCAAAGCCTGGCGGCCTTGTTGTCTTGTAGCGTACACGATAAGCTTGCTGTTGGGCGCAAAGCTAGGGCTCTCATCAGCACCTGACTCGCTGATGGAGCGAACCATGCTGCTTGAAAGTTCCATCACTTGCAATTTGAACGCCCCATCTATTCTAGATATATAGGCAAGCCACCGACCATCAGGACTCAAAGCGGGCGATATGCTGTAGGCGCTGTTAAAGGTGACCCGCTCCAGACCTTGTCCTTGTGTTGACATACGGTAAATCTGCGGAGAACCTCCGCGGTCACTGACAAAGTAAATGTATTTGCCATCAGGTGAATACGCTGGCTCGGTGTCGATGCCTCTGGATTGCGTCAGGCGAACAGCCTCACCGCCCCCTGCAGCCAACACAAATAACTGGGAGCCACCCTCACGACTCAAAGTCACGGCAAGGCTCTTGCCATCTGGCGACCACGCTGGTGCGCTGTTAGAACCTTTGAAATTTGCCACCAAGCGCCGCTTGCCCGTGCTCACATTGTGTACATAGACCACGGGCTTTCGTGATTC
>CALBWZ010000298.1 GCA_937893415.1 uncultured Comamonadaceae bacterium
AGGCGCTCGGACCCACTGGCTATCTGGTCAATGTGGCACGTGGCTCAGTTGTTGATGAAGTTGCCTTGGTTCATGCGCTGTCTACCCATGTCATTGCTGGCGCGGGTTTGGATGTGTTCGAACACGAGCCGCACCCACATGCACAATTACTTGCGCTTGACAATGTCATACTCACGCCACACGTAGGCAGCGCCACAGACTCCACGCGTCAAGCCATGGCAGACTTAGCAGCGCTTAATATTGAGCGCTATTTTGCCAATGAGCCTGTTGAAACACCTGTACCCGAATGCTCAAATCGAAAATAAAAAATATCCACGGCGGTACCCTAGACGTCTTGGGTTTGGCCATTATTTGTGGCGATTACCCGCCAGGCTCTAAGCTGCCGCCAGAGCAAAAGCTGTGCGATGAAATTGGCGTTTCCAGAACTATTTTGCGTGAAGTAGTTAAGTCATTGGTGGCAAAAGGTCTGATCAGTACTGGCCCAAAGATTGGCACGTTGGTGCTACCGAGAGAACGCTGGAACTGGTTTGACGCCCAAGTCGTTGGCTGGCAGTCGAGCATTGGTTTTGACCCAAAGATTCTTGACGATTTGCAAGAGCTGCGCGCTATTATTGAGCCTGAAGCAGTGCGCTTGGCGGCTGTTCGAGCAACCGATGAAGAAATTGAGGCGCTGGCGACAGCTTACCGCGGCATGGAAGATGCCGTCAGGCGCAACTCAGATGACGACTACATCACCCATGACTACGATTTTCATTTGGGACTGCTGCGTGCAAGCCACAACAGCATGTTTTTACAAATGGGCATAGCTTTGGGTGCCATGTTGCGCGAGGCTTTTTTGATCACCACACGCACACCTGACAAGGGGATTACCCTCTCCTTGCCCTATCACCTAAGAATAGTTGAGATGATTCAGGCGCGCGACACAGACGGGGCTTATGCCAGCTCACGACACCAAATATTCTTAGCACAACGCGACGTACATGATGTTTTAACAGACCCGAAAAACAGCCCACCGTCAGACACCAAACGTCTTAAACGCTCACGCTGACAAGGCTGACAACTGTGCTTAAAACATCTTTTTGGCGTGAAGACTCGTATGCCAACCGGCGCATGGGGGTTGTACTCTTGTCGCTGTCAGTGTTGTCTTTTTCGACCTTAGACAGCACAGTGAAGTGGCTCATACAGCTACAAACATTGCCATTGTTTGAGTTGATCTGGTTGCGATTCCTCAGCCAAGCCATCGTAAGCGGCGTTATTTTTGCGCCCCATTACAAGATGGGACTTTTAAAGATAAACAAAATAAAATTACAAGTTGTACGGGCCATCATGTTGGGGGTCATGACCTCCACCAACT
>CALBWZ010000299.1 GCA_937893415.1 uncultured Comamonadaceae bacterium
GCTACTGTGTTGGACAACAGCGCAAGCCCATTCAGGGTTTTTTATATTGGCATGGGTGTTGTGGGCATTGGAACCTCTGCCCCAGAGATGGTTGTGTCCGAAGCTGTCGAGCTGATCAAGATAAGTTGCAGTTGGTTTGGCCCATATGCCGCCCCAAGTTGGCGTGGGATGGCTGAGAATTCGTGTCAATCACCGTCCTGTCCTAATTGACTCAATTGCAAGATGTCTTGCAGCCGCTTCAGCGGGTCTGGTTCTTTGAGGAGCTGCTGCTGCTGCTCCGTGCTGACTGGCATAGCCTCTGCATAGCGATTGGCCAACCAACCACACTGGTCCAAATAATAAGGGGCAAAAATAGACAGCTTGTCGAGCTTCCCCTGCTTTTGAAGCGACGCAATGACCTTGCCCAACTTGTCAGCAAGAATTTGGAGCTCGCTAGGCACTGCAAGCTCTGGGTCTTGTGGGAGATATGTGACAGCACCTTGCCATACGCCATAAGGTCCAGGTTGCAGGTCTGTCAGCTGAAAACGCAAACCACCCTGACAAACAACCCGAAAAAAGGCTGGCTGCACTTGATCGAATTCTCGAATGTGAGCCAAACACCCTACCTGGTGAAGCGCGGGTACTTTTCCTGGCACCTGCACTTCTTGGTTGTCGTTTATGAGTTGAACCACGCCAAATGGCAATTGCTGTTGGTGGCACTGCTTAATGAGGTTGAGGTAGCGGACCTCAAAAATTTGAAGATGAAGCTTGCCATCTGGGAAAAGGCCATGTGACAAAGGGAAAAGGGGAATAATTTGATTCAAGGTGCTGTATTTCGCGATGGTTGGTTGTTCAAGCGTGCTGCGCAGGTGAGTGCGGTGAATCGGGCAGAGATGCATTGCGCGCTTGGACAGATTTGTTAGGAGTGATCACGGTATCAATGGCATGGATAACACCGTTGTCTGCGGTCATGCCTGTCTTGACAGCGTTGGCGTTGCCAACCTTAACGCCAACCACGGTGGTCACAGTCAACTCTGTGCCTTGAGCTGTTTTGACTTTGTCCACCTTGACATCGTAGGTCAATCCGGCTGTCAGTTGGGTCTTGTCTTTGAGCAAGGCGGCGGCGCCAGCGTTGGGGATGTGGGCAAATGCTTCACCGGTGGGTGCATACACAGTAAATCGGCCTTTGCCCTGCAATGTATCAACCAACCCAGCTGTTCCAAGCGCTGTTGCCAATGTTGTAGAGCTGCCAGCTGCCAGCTGCTACGGCGGTGTTGACTCCATCTTTGGATTGCGTGGAAAAAGCCACACGCAAAGTCATTGGTGTTGTGAATACAATTTTTTTCACGGCGTTTCCTGCACATAAAGCTACACCACCACAAGGAGACGACAGATTCAAATATACGCAAGTCGACAAAACCTTGTTGTAAGTGGGTGCTCCACTTGATGGCGGTCTGCTTGTTCACGGCTCAAGCGCTTTGTCTTCTGAGTGATCTGTCACCAGCTTGCGAGCAATCGCATGCTTCATGAACTGTTTTTCACAGTGTCGATTTCGCCTATTTTTGTGAGATGAAGAGCGTTGACCATAGCGCTTGCCCGCCACAATTTCGTCTAAGTGGCTCAAATCACGCAGGTTCTAAATGGCTTGATTTGAATTGCGCTTAGCCATGTTCATTGTTCGCTTGCTTGAACCAATTGAGTCAGCAACAAGCTTCTGGCTTCCATGAAGCTCAGACCCATCAAAAACGAGCCGCCGTGCCGCCACTTGAAAAAAGAACGATCTTCGGCATCTTTCGCTCGATTAATCGCGAATATGGACTACTGACGTATGGGGGCAGTCAACACGGCAACAGCCTCCATAACAAACGCTGCGGGCGTCTCAAAGTTCGAGATTGTAAAAGCAGCGGGCTCCAGTGAGTCAACCCAAAAGCCGTAAAACTGCAGAAATGCCCTGCACACCAGAGGCATTTTTACCGAGGCTGCAGGGACTATATGTAAGCTGTTGTGGTGGTGTTGACGCTGTCAGCTTGCGTTCTTCCCGTGGGTATTCAAGAAGCTCACAATGTCATCCAGTTCGTCGTTGGAGATCGAATGTGCCAAGCCTTCATACACATGTGTTTCGACGCGGGCGTGACGCACAAGCCACTCTTTCGTACCGTCAATGGCAGCAGCAGGAATCACCTGGTCGTCAGTGCCCCGCCCCCAAAACACAGGCGGGCGAATGGCTGCCAAGGCTGCGTCTTTCGGGTGCTCAGCGCTGGCAACAAATCCTGAGAGCGCGACTGCGCAGCGAAAACGTGTGGGCGCTAGTCGCATCAGTTCCAATGCCATCGCGGCACCCTGCGAGAAGCCGATGAGACTCACATTGGTGAACGCCTGTGTGTCTAGCCAGCTAAGAACAGCGTTGGTTGCGGCGTCTACTTGTTCAATGTCATAGCGCAAGCCTGCGTTGAGGTTAATTGGAAACCACGAGAAGCCTATGCCTTCAGACAGTGGCGCGCGCAATGACGCTATGACGGGTTGCTGAGGCAGTAGGGAAGCCAAGCCAAAGAGGTCGCCTTCGTGTGATCCATAGCCGTGCAGCAATATGAGCAGCGGTCGACCAGTCCTTTCATGTTCGGGGGCTGACCATAGTACTGCCGATGAATCTATTTGCATGGTTGTTTCCTGTGTGAGGTTGGTGTGTTGTTGCACCGTAAAAGTCGGTGGCTCGTTGGTGAATTTGTTCGTTAAGTATTTGTCACGCGTGGCGTTTGCAATATGCAGTCCCGTAAGCTGGTCTACCCCGCGGTCCGGGGCACCTGTAGCCACCTATTGG
>CALBWZ010000300.1 GCA_937893415.1 uncultured Comamonadaceae bacterium
GGGCTGGTCGCACAGCCAAGCTTTGGCCAAGGCAAAGGCTAAAAGATATTGACCCAAGCCAGGTGGACCACTCAGCAGCAACGCGTGACCGCGTTGCTGCAACAAGCTGAGCAGCTGATCTTGTAACCATGCTGGTAAAGCGCTTTGACCGTTGCTGACGGTTTCTGTCATGAATTGGTGCGCTGGTCTGTGCGCATGTCAGCAGGTTGAAAGGCGGCGCTGTTGACCATGATGGCAAGCCAGCCTCGTTGCACCATTTGATGGGTAATGTGCTGCCACACAAGGTGTTTGGTTTGGTCTGCGTTGATACGAACGAAACGGCTGGGTGATGCATCGAAGCGTGCTTGATAACCCGAGCGAACGCGCTCAAAAAACGCCCGTGACTCGGCTTCAAAACGGTCAGCCTCTCGCGCATCGGCTAAACGCTTGGCTGCCACCTCTGGGGGCAAGTCGAACCACAAGGTCAGGTCTGGTTGGCGAAGTGTGGGTTGCTGTCCAGTAAGAACAGGTTTGGGTTGAACCCATTCCTCTAGCAAGCTGAGTGTGGGCAAGTCAAAGCCCCGTCCGGCGCCTTGGTAGGCAAAAGTGGCATCGGTAAAGCGGTCGCACAAAACCACGTCACCTCTGGCCAATGCAGGTTCAATCACGTTGACGAGGTGGTCTCGTCTGGCAGCAAAAATCAGCAAGGCCTCAGTCAGCGGGTCCATCACCTCGTGCAACACCAGTTCACGCAGGCGTTCTGCCAGCGGTGTGCCTCCGGGTTCGCGTGTTTGCACAACAATGCGGCCTTGCTCACTGAATAAATGGGCTAAACCTTGAATGTGTGTGGATTTTCCGGCACCGTCGATGCCTTCAAAGCTAATAAATAATCCGCGTTTGAGCTGACTCATGATGACCACATAGTTGTAAATATAAAACGTCTAGCTTAACGCCCAAAGATATAACGTTGCACAGCAAGGTTGTGCTCAGCAAGGTTGTTGCTAAAGGCGCTTTGACCGTTGCCTTTGGCCACAAAGTACAAGGCTTTGGTTGCTGCGGGTGCTATGACGGCTTGTAGCGACGCCGCACCCGGCATAGAAATAGGTGTGGGCGGCAAGCCTGCGCGCGTGTAGCTGTTGTAAGGCGTGTCCTCACGCAAGTGGATGCGACGCAGATCGCCGTCGAAGTCGTCGCCGAGGCCGTAAATCACAGTAGGGTCGGTTTGCAAACGCATGCCAATGCGCAAGCGGTTGGCAAAAACACCGGCCACCAGGGGCCTGTCCGGGGTGTGATTGGTTTCTTTTTCGACAATACTGGCCAAAATAAGCAACTCATCGCGCGAGTTGACCGGTGTGCGCTGGTCTCGCTTGGCCCAAGCGATGTCTAATTGCTTGTCCATGAGCTTGGCGGCTTGGCGCAGGACGTCCAGGTCGTCGCTGTTTTTCGGGTAGATGTAGGTATCTGGGAAAAAGCGTCCTTCCGGGTGCTGGCCTGAGCGTCCTAAAGCATCCATGATGTGCCCTGCCTGCCATGAGTCCGTGACAGGTTGCAAGTCGTTGGCTAGGGCCAGCGCTGCCCTGACCTGCTTGAAGGTCCAGCCTTCAATCAGGGTGACTTTCCTCAGCGCCTGTTTCCCTTGCACCAAAATATCTACCAGCTGTGTAGGCGTGATACCAGGTGATAACTCATAGCTGCCCGCCTTGATGTCGCGTGACTTGCCAGACCACCGAAACCACTCAAATAAGACGCGTGTGGGTGTGCTGACGCCGGCTTCGTTGAGTGATGTGGCCACTGTCATGGCTGTGGCATTGGGCGGTACCCGTAAATCCAGTAGGACTTGCTCGTTTGACAAGTTCAGGTCCAGCGGCTTTTGACTCCACCACGCCACGCTAGCCACTGCAACGATGGCAGCAACAACGCTGAAAATGATTGCGAACTTGAGAAATCTAAGCATGTAAGAGTCGCCAAAATGAAAAGCCCAATTGAGCTACAAGCCACAAAAGGTGTGGTGTCAACGCATAATCATCCCATTAATCAGATTAAGGGTATCGGTATGTCCGAACAAAATTTTGCCACGTCTTCAGATACCAGCCCACTTGTTGAGCTGACGCACTGGGGCGTCATAACAGCCAGTGGTGAGGATGCCGCTAATTTTTTACACAACCAACTCTCCAATGACATTGTTTCATTAGGCGAGACGCAGGTCCATTTAGCTGCTTTTTGCAATGTAAAAGGACGGATGCAAGCCAGCATGGTGGCGATGCGACTGAACACACACGACATTGCGCTGGTGATGCACAAAGATTTGCTTGAAAAAACGCTCAAGCGACTGTCTATGTTTGTCATGCGTGCCAAGTGCACATTGGTTGATGCTTCAGACGCCTGCAAGGTGTTGGGTTGTGTCAGGTCGGGAAATCACTTACCCGCTTGGCAACGCCACACCATGCAGGTCAACGGTGTGAGCAGTTCGTTATACACATGGCCTGCGTCACAGAAGGACCAAGCGTGTGTGGTGCTGTATCCGCAAGATGGGGTCTCGGACGCGCAACCAGAAGCCAGGACAATTTCCGCTGATGCCGCAGCGCTTGCCGCTTGGCACCACGCCTACGTGGCGAGCGGCGTTACCTTGGTGAGTGAGGCGACGTTTGAGGCGTTTGTGCCGCAAATGCTCAACTATGAGTCTGTAGGTGGCGTGAACTTCAAAAAAGGCTGCTACCCCGGGCAAGAAGTGGTGGCACGCAGCCAGTTTAGAGGTGCAATCAAGCGCCGGGCCATGTTGGGCGAGTTGACCGCCGGTGAAACAGGTGGTGTTCCTGTCGCTGGCGACGAGGTGTTTGCCAACACAGCTGAGGCCCCTGATGTATTCGAGGCCTGTGGTGTAGTCGCCAGCGTGGCCACACGTGATGCTACAACCGTGCTGTGCTTCAGTGGTCAATCTGCTGCTGTACAAGCGGCTACTGAACTCAGGTTGGCTTGTTCTGAAGGCTCTCAAGGGTATGCGATGCAGCTGATTGATTTACCTTATGCATTGCTCACTGATATTTAAAGACGCCAACCCTTGGCCTCGAAATAGGTGACCTATGACCGGTAGCCTGTCATGTGTTTGTTAGCTTTTGCAATTGGTGAGTCGCATGAGCTGCGTTTGTTGGTCGCAGCGAATCGAGACGAGTCCTACCACCGGCAGACACAAGAGCTGTCGGCATGGCGTTTGGACAACGGCGTTGATGTCTTGGCTGGTCGTGACCTGTTGGCAGGTGGCACTTGGATGAGTGTTGGACAGAATGGCCGTGTGGCATTGCTCACCAATATCCGCCCAGTGAATCATTCAGACAAACCAGCAGCAGCGCAAAGCCGTGGTGTTTTGTGCAGCAGTTGGCTGGGTGGCGTGTCGTGGCCAGCCTGGTTAGACAGTCACTCTGGGCATGCGTTTGGCGGCTGCAATGTGGTGCTGGGCGACTTGCATCAGGGCACGTGGCACTTTGCTCGCAACCAAGCCAGCCCCGCCCATGCGTGGCACCCAAGCGGGTGGTACACCAGCGAACTCACACCAGGTATTTATGGCCTGTCAAATGCCGACTTGGATACGCCTTGGCCTAAGTTGCTGCAGTTAAAAAGCGCCATGGCAATGCAACTTCAACTCAAACGTCAACCAAGCCAGGCTGATGGGGTGACACAGGCTGCTCATGACATGGCCATGCGCAACAAGCTGGTTGAGGCTTTGCGCGACGATACCCGTTTGACGCATGACCCCTTATCAAGTGTCTTCGTGCGCTGGCCGCAGGCAAGTTACGGCACAAGAAGCAGCACCTTGATGTGGGTTGAGCAGGCAGCGCCACGCACTATACACATGGCCGAGTGGCGCTTTGATGACAATGCCCAGCTGCTGGCTCAACCCAAGCGCTTGGACATGCTCACATGCGCAATGCCGACTTCCATAAACGGCTCACCCACCACGGCAAACCCCAACTCGTTGTAAAAGCCTTGGCTGCTGCGCTGGGCATGCAGAAACACCTCTGTGTCACCGCGCGCCAATGCCTGCTCACACAAGGCCTGCAATATACGCCCGCCTTGGCCAGTACCGCGCAACACGCGAAGCACTGCCATTCGGCCTATTTTGGCTTGACCATTGTCGCTGGGCAGCAAGCGTCCAGTGGCCACCGTTTGCCCAAGTCCGTTGACCAACACCGCGTGCAATGACTGCGCATCCATGGCATCCCATTCGTCTTCAGCACCAATACCTTGCTCTTGCACGAAGACGGCAGTCCTTACCTCGCCGGCTTGTTGGCCCAATGCATCCCAACCGCCCAAGTGCAGCTGCGTTATGTCTTTGCCTGCCTCGAAGTTCTCTATCACTTGTCGCAATGGCGCAGGTATGGGTTGGCTGGTTTGTGTGCGGGGGTCGGCAAACACGTAAACCAGCTCAATGCTGGTGAGCAATGTGTCACCACGCACAATGTTTGCGTCAAATACCAAGCTCGATGTGCCCATACGCTTGCAACGCAAGCCAACTGTGAGCACATCGTCGTACAAGGCCGATGCATGGTACTCGACTGTGGATTTCTTGAGGTAAGTGTCACCCCCTAACAATGCCATGGCCTCGTGATAAGGCAGACCAAGCGCACGCCAGTATCCTGCAATGGCCGTGTCTGCGTAGGTCAGGTAGTGGGCGTTAAAGACGATGTGCTGTGAGTCAATTTCAGACCAGCGCACGCGCAGTCGTTCATGGTAACGGTATGTCATAAGTGTAGGCGTTGGTGTTTAGGTAAATGCGCGTTGCAGTGCTGCACCGGCTTGGGCATGGGCTATCTTGGCTTCTGGTACTGCGCGTTCCCAGTTTACAAAACCATGCACCACGCCGCGGTACACCTCAAGGTCAACGTCCACACCAGCTGCGCGCAGCTTGTCGCCGTAGGCAAGGCCCTCATCAAACAAAGGGTCACATTCGGCCAAACCTATCCAAGCGGGTGCCACTGCATCGTGGTCAAGCGCGTTGAGCGGCGCAAAACGCCAGTCTTCACGCTCAGCTTTGTCGGGTATGTAGTGGTTGAAAAAATAGGCAATGTCGGCTGCTGTCAATACATAGCCATCTGCGTACTTGGCGTGCGACTGGGTGTCTGCTTGTGCGCCACAGCCCGGGTAAATGAGCAGTTGTAAGGCCAAGTCAATGTGGGTGTCGCGCGCATGCAGCGCACAAACAGCAGCCAATGTGCCGCCTGCGCTGTCGCCACCCACAGCAATGGCATGATGGCTGATGTGCTCGGGTGCCAGCGTGGCCACGTGCTGATTCAACCACTCAAGGCTGTCGAATGCATCTAGAACGGCGGTTGGAAAAACATGCTCTGGTGCCAGCCTGTAGTCCACAGATACCACCGCACACCCTGCGGCCAAGGCTATGTGCTGGCACAAGGCCTTGTGCGTGGCCGATGACCCAATGGTGAAGCCACCGCCGTGAAAGTACAACAACACGCCGCGGGCCCCCGCATGCGGCACCCACAGCTTCGCGTGCAGTGAGTGTCCATCGCGCGTGGGAATGCTGAGCGTTGTGTCTACCGCCATAGGTGGCGGGTCAACACTCAGTACACCTGCTGCGGCACCATAGAACAGCCTAGCCGCTTGAACAGGCATGAGGTGCATAGGTGGTCTGGCGGCTTGCGCCATGCGCGCCAATAAGTCGTTCATTTGAGGTGTCAGCATAAGAGTCGATTGTGGGGTCATGAAGGAGACGCACCAACGCATGGCACACAGGCTAGGATACGTGAACTATCAACTTTTAACTGACGCACCATTTGGTTGCGCCTGTTCAACCAAGCATTTGGAGCGCACCACCACCATGGCATTAATCAAGTACATCACTGACATTGAATTTGACTTTGGCGCTGTGGCCACATTGCCAGCCAGTTGCGCTGCGCACGGCATCAGTAAACCCCTGCTGGTCACCGATGCAGGTATCAAAGCCGCTGGGTTATTGGACAAGGTATTGGCCCACTTGGGCGCCTTGCCTGTCGTGGTGTTTGACCAGACCCCCAGCAACCCTACCGAGGCGGCCGTTCGCGCCGCTTCAGACCTGTATATCAGTCAAGGCTGTGACGGCATCGTGGCCTTGGGTGGCGGCTCTAGCATTGACTGTGCAAAGGGCGTGGCCATATTGGCCACGCATGGCGGCGTGTTGACCACCTATGCCACCATAGAGGGCGGTTCACCTAAAATTACCAACCAAGTGGCTCCCATTATTGCCATACCCACCACCGCCGGCACTGGCAGTGAGGTGGCACGCGGTGCGATTGTGATTGTGAATGACGGGCGCAAACTGGGTTTTCACAGCTGGTACTTGGTGCCCAAAGTCGCTATTTGCGACCCAGAACTGACTGTGGGTTTGCCGCCTATGCTCACCGCAGCAACCGGCATGGATGCCGTGGCCCACTGCATGGAGACCTTCATGGCTGCGCCTTTCAACCCGCCTGCCGATGGTATTGCCTTAGATGGGCTTACCCGCGCCTGGGCACACATTGAAGAGGCGACGAACAACGGTACCAACTTGGAGGCACGCCGTCATATGATGAGTGCGTCTATGCAAGGCGCCATGGCGTTTCAAAAGGGCTTGGGCTGCGTGCATAGTTTGAGTCACAGCTTAGGCGGTGTGTCTCCTCGCCTGCACCACGGCACACTCAACGCCATGTTTTTGCCTGCCGTCATCGCTTTCAATGCCAGCAGCGAATCGGTGCAGCGTGAACAACGTTTACAACGCATGGCTCAAGCCATGGGGCTGGCTGGCGCCCACCAGTTGGGTGATGCCATCAAGGACATGAACCAGCGTTTGGGCCTGCCATCCGGTCTAGGTGCCATGGGTGTACAAACAGACCAATTCAATGCGGTCATTGTTGGCGCGCTGGCAGACCATTGCCATGCCACCAACCCTCGAATTGCGTCTGCAGAGGATTACCAAGCCATGTTGCACGAGAGCATGTAAGACGCAGGTGGTTACAGCGACTGCACCAAGTTCATGTCGGGATTGTCTAGCCACATGGTCAGTTCATCAACCAAGCGTTGGCTTTCATCGACCGCTTGTTGCCACACCTTGACACGCCCAGAAAAGTCGTCTTTGTAAGTCATGAAGTCGTGCCTGTCAGGCAGTTTGCCGCTTGGCAGCGTGCGCACCCATTCAGGCCTGGGTGCGATGACCACCATGCTGTTTAAAGCGCTTGTGGCGCCATGCCGATGTGTGAGCGTTTTGTCTAGCCAACCTGGGACTACAGCTCGCTGGAAATGCGGGTACAACACCACTTGATTCGGCGCTGTCTTGTAGTGCAGATGCAAATGGTAGTCTGTGATACCACCATCCCAATAGGCGCCAGTAGGGCCTCCTGGAATGTTGTGAACAGCATCTAGTGCAAACGGGATGGAGCAACTCGCTTGCAAGGCTTGAAAGAAGTTGTTGGCGTCTAAGCGGTATTGGCGTGTTGACAAGTCGTTGTGGGCAAACGGCAGGCTGGGCAACACATGGCCACGCTCAGACGCCGTAAAGACCACTCGCTCTATGCATGCGCCCAATGCTTTTCTGGACACCGCATTGGCAAAAAAAGCACAGGCATAACCAAGTGGTGTACGCAAGCTGCCTTGCTTGTTAAGAATGTGTAAGCCATGGCTGGTCATGACGTGCAGCCTGTAGCGCGGGTGCGCCAAGACCTCGTCTACGTGGCCGTCGTAAAAGGCATGCAAGCTGCGCGCAAATGCCTCGCTCACACTGGTCGAACTGGGCATGCGCTTGCCAGGTGGGATGTCATAGCGCTGGCGCACATAGTCAGATTCAAGTCGCTGAAAACCAGCCACACTGTCAGGCATGCAGGCAGTGGCCATGCGCCACGCGCCAATAGATGCACCTATGAGGTCAATGGCTTGATCGGTTTGGGGAAGCCATTCGCCAAACAAAAATTGGTCAAGCCGTGTCAGCATCAAGCCCTTGGGCCCGCCTGCAGCAGCTGGAATAGCGGCTACATGGCGTGCTTGCAACCCTTCGCGTTGCAGCAAAATCTTTGCTGCGGGCCCTGCATAAATAGCCAGGGCTTTGGGCGCACTTGCGCTCACGGGCGTTGGTCGGTAGAGGGTTTTTTCCACAAATTGACGTCACCGTCTATGGCGTACTGATCAATGGCGGTGAGTTCTTGTTCGGTAAAGCTCAGTTGCTGTAAAGCGCCAGCCAGCTCAGTAATTTGCTCGGGGCGACTGGCACCAATGAGCGCGGATGTGACGCGCTCGTGGCGCAACACCCAAGCCACAGCCATTTGAGCCAAGCTTTGACCGCGTGAGAGCGCAATGTCATGCAGTGCCTTGATGCGTGACAAGTTGGCGTCGCTCAAATGCGCTTGTTTAAACGAACCGCCACCGGGGCGGTTCATGCGCGCATCAGCGGGCACGCCGTTCAGGTATTTGTTGGTCAACAAGCCTTGGGCCAACGGGCTAAACGCGATGCAGCCCATGCCCTCGTCTTGCAAGGTGCTGAGCAAGTCTTGTTCTACCCAGCGGTTGAGCATGCTGTAGGAGGGTTGGTGGATCAGCGGTGTAACACCCATACCCCGTAACAAGGCGGCCGCCTCGGCAGTCTTGGCCGCTGAGTAGCTGGAAATACCAACGTATAAAGCTTTGCCTTGTTGAACTGCGCTGGCCAACGCACCCATGGTTTCTTCAAGCGGTGTGTCGGGGTCGAAACGGTGTGAGTAAAAAATGTCCACATAGTCCAACCCCATGCGTTGCAGGCTTTGGTCTAGGCTTGCCAACAGATACTTGCGTGAACCGCCACCTTGACCATAAGGTCCAGGCCACATGTCCCAGCCTGCCTTGCTGGAGATGATCAACTCGTCGCGGTAGGGTTTGAAGTCACGGCGCAGGTGTTCGCCAAAATTAACTTCAGCGCTGCCTGCAGGTGGGCCGTAGTTGTTGGCCAGATCAAAGTGCGTGATGCCCAGGTCAAACGCCGTGCGCAGCATGTCACGCTGCGTTTGCATGGAGGTGGCATCGCCAAAGTTATGCCACAAACCCAAAGTGATAGCTGGCAAGCGCAGGCCACTGTTGCCTGTGCGTCGGTAGGCCATGCCTGCATCGTAGCGTTTGGCGTTGGGGTGGTAGGTGTCGATTTGGGTCATGGTGAGTCTTTCAGTCGGTCAATACGTCAAAAGAGGAGCTTTATTTGGGCTGCAGCTTGGCAAAGGCTTGCGCCATGGCTGAGCCTGCAACTGGTGTGCTTTGCGCGGCATGGCTGCGCTGATTCTGTTGTGGACGCTGCGCAGACCGTGGGGCCTGTTCAAACTTATTATCGCGGGGTGAGTCCCGCTTGGTCGTCGCAGGCGCGTCGAGCTTCATGGTCAGGCTGATGCGTTTGCGCAGCGCATCAACTTCCACCACGCGCACTTTCACAATGTCGCCGG
>CALBWZ010000301.1 GCA_937893415.1 uncultured Comamonadaceae bacterium
AGACTCAATTGCCTTAGACAAGTACAGTTTTCTGCGTGATGTGTACTTGAAGAAGCGCGAAGCCACAACCCAACCTATTTGGACGCCAGAGCCTGCTGATGACGGTTGGGGTGAAGGCACTGCCAACGGCGATAGTTGGGATGACACACCTGCAGACAACACGGTGCAATGACATAAAATCGATGTGCTCAACGGGTCTGCAGCGCCTCAAGGCAAAAGCTACTGTTGAGTTGTCCTTGCCTATCCGTGCACAACGGGTAGCCACGGCAGTGCAAATATAAATACCGAATAAAAGCAAAGACTGGGAGTGCGTATGTGGTCAATTCAGACATTTTTAAGAGCAGCCAACGTGTTGGCTTGCACGGCGTTGTTGGCCACTGGCGCTGCCAATGCCGCTGTTGAAGCCCCCAATGCGCTGATTGCGCGCGCAGCCAACGAAGTGTTGAGTTTGCTTAAGTCAGACCCGCAATTGTTTACAGGTGACGTCAACCGTCTGCATGCCGTGGTCGACGAGCGCGTGATGCCTTATGTTGACTTTCAGCGTATGACAGCCTCAGCAGCAGGACGTGCATGGCGCATCGCGACTCCCTCGCAAAAAGACCGATTGCAAGTAGAGTTCAAGACCTTGTTGATTCGCACCTATGCTGGCGCAGTCAAGCAAATGACCGATCGCCGGATTGAGGTCAAGCCTATGCGCATCGTCGATGGTGACAAGCAAACCACAGTGCGTTCGATGGTGGTCGGCGGCGCTGGTGAGCCGATTCCGTTGGATTACCGCATGGTGTTGTCTGACTCGGGCTGGAAAATAGTGGATATCAATGTGCTGGGTTTGTGGCTGATTGAAACCTACCGCACACAATTTGCAGCCGTCAGTGGCGGTGATGATGTGGGCGCGCTCCTCAACGCTTTGGCGCAACTCAATGCGGCAGCTGCCTCGCAAGCTGGCAAGTAGTTTTTTGATTCGCTAAAGTTTAGACCCTATGACAACCATTGTTTTGCCCCAAGTCATTACACACGACAACGCCGCATCTGTGCTGTCGTTGTTGAGCTTGAAGTTGCCCGATGTGGGCGATGTGGAGGTTGACGCAGGTGCGCTGCTCACGTTTGACTCTAGCGCTATCAGTGTGCTGCTAGGTTTGGCTAGGTTGGCACATAGCACAAACCAACGGTTCAATGTGAACAACTGGCCAGCCTTGCTGTGGTCGTTGGTGCAGGCCTATGACGTGGCCCAAGTGTTGAGCAACAACACTGAAACGGTCTAATCTGTACGGGTTTCTTTTGTAGGCTATTGGCATCTGGCGGCACAGCTTGTGTAGGCAGACTAAAATAAGAAGCTAATGTCCGCAATATCTTTTAAAAACGTTTCAAAGACGTACGCCACCCCAAAGGGTGAGTTTCAAGCCTTGTCAGACATCAGTTTTGACATAGGCGAAGGTGAATTCTTTGGTTTGCTAGGTCCTAACGGTGCTGGCAAGACCACCCTCATCAACATTTTGGCAGGGCTAAACCGTGCCAGTTCTGGCCAAGTGTTGGTCAATGGTTTCGATGTGGTGCAAGACTATGCCAAAGCTAGGCATAACCTAGGTGTGGTACCTCAAGAGTTGGTGTTTGACCCTTTCTTTACGGTGAGGGAGGCTTTGCGGTTTCAGAGCGGTTATTTCGGTATCAAAAACAACGGTGCTTGGATAGACGACTTGCTGCTGGGTCTGCGTTTGTCCGACAAAGCCAATTCAAATATGCGCGCCTTATCGGGCGGTATGAAGCGCCGTGTGCTGGTCGCTTTGGCACTGGTGCACAAGCCGCCTGTTTTGGTGTTGGACGAGCCTACTGCTGGGGTTGATGTGGAATTGCGTCAAATCTTGTGGCAATTCGTCTCGCACCTGAACAAGCAAGGCACCGCGGTGTTACTGACCACCCACTATTTAGAGGAAGCCGAGGCCTTGTGCCCCCGCATTGCCATGCTGAAAAATGGCCAATTGATTGCCCTTGAAAACACCTGCGACTTGCTTTCTAAAGCCACAGCCAGTGTGTTGCGCTTCAAATTAGATACGCCTTTGCCACCAGCCTTGGAAGCCAAAGCGCGCATAACGGGGCGGATTGTGCAACTGCCTGCACCCAATGCCCAAGCCGTTGAAGACATTTTGGCGCAAGTTCGCGCCATGGGTGGCTTGGCAGAGCAAGTCGAAATCAGGCCTGCTGATTTAGAGGATGTGTTTGTGACCCTCATGGAGAAGCCGGTATGAATGGCTGGCAAACCCTCTTTTACAAAGAAATTCTGCGGTTTTGGAAGGTGGGCTTTCAAACCGTTGCAGCGCCAGTGCTGACGGCTTTAATGTACATGTTGATCTTTGGCCACGTCTTGCAAGGACGTGTTGAGGTTTACAACAGCGTGTCCTACATTGCTTTCCTGATTCCCGGCTTGGCCATGATGAGCATGTTGCAAAATTCATTTTCCAACAGCTCTTCTTCACTGATCCAAAGCAAGGTCATGGGCAGCTTGATATTCCTGATGCTCACGCCTTTGTCTCATTGGGCGTGGTTTTCGGCCTATGTGGCTTCAAGCATGGTGCGTGGCTTGGCCGTGGGTGTGGGCGTGATTGTGGCAACCAGCCTCTTTGCCGGCTTGCATGTCGACAACTTGCTGTGGATTATGG
>CALBWZ010000302.1 GCA_937893415.1 uncultured Comamonadaceae bacterium
GTCGTAGTCAATAGGGATAGGCTTGCAGGTGGGTTGCTTGTGATGTGGTGAGGCTCTAGCCGTTAACACCGCTCAAACCACACTACTTTGTATCTGGGCAGGTACATCAGCATCCTTGTGACTAACAACCCCCCCCCGCCCCCCACTCGTAAGGGCAATGTTTTTACCCTACTATTTTGTCGGGTACTTTAACCAATCATGAGCACACTGTGCCTGCCAGCAGCGGCAATTTCAAGCGCCCGTTTGACCCCATGCTGGCCAAACACGTCACGCATATTGGGGCCATTGGTGGGGGGCGCTGGTGTTTGGGCTTGCACCACGCACCAGCCAGCGTCTGTTGCAGCGAGACCTTGCTGCGCGCGCTGGGTGTCGGGCTGCAGTTGGGCCACCACGTCGCTGAGGTGTTGGGCGCGAATGACTGTGAGCCCAGGTACCCAAGCGGCCTCTTCGGCGCTGGTGGGCGGCAGTACCAACATGCGTTGCTCTGGGTCGGTGCCGCTTTGCATCGCCAAGCCCATGGCCAAAGCGCCACGAATGGCGCGCAGCTCACCGCTGAGCGACAGTTCACCCGCAAACTCATAGCGGGCGAGTTGGGCGTGGTCAATAAAACCAGCGGCGGCCAACACGCCTAAGGCAATGGGCAAGTCAAAGCGCCCAGAGTCTTTGGGCAGATCCGCAGGTGCCAAGTTGACTGTGATGCGCTTGTTGTTGGGAAACGCCATGCCGCTGTTGACAATGGCGGCGCGCACCCGCTCACGTGCCTCTTTCACCTCGGTATCGGCCAAGCCCACCAGCGTGAATGTCGGCAGGCCATTGGCCAAGTCGACCTCTACAGTGACTGGCTTGGCCGACAGCCCTGTCAAGGCCCTGGTGTGAACGCGTGCCAAGCTCATGCCTACTCCCTCGTTTGAATGTCAGCGGGCTGTGATGACAGCTGCTTGTATGCACCAACAGTATAAATTTAATACTTTGTATATAAAATTACAAATGTATTAACTAAAAATGGGTATTACATGGCGTTCGGGCTGTCGCGGTGGCGGCTGTGACGCACCCGAAAAGAGCACGCCGGTGCGTTGGCTGCTGCTTGAAGTCTGCGCCGTCAGGTGGTGATTTCCTCTTCAGGTTGTCCGCCGGAGGCTTTCCTCAGACAGGGCGTGCGGTCACATGGTCACTGCATCGCAGCTATGTTCTAGGGGGTTGTTTGCATCACTTTCGAAGTCCGCCATGCAGCGGTGTGGTGCTAATCAGTCTGCACGTCTCGCCGCTTCAGCCCAATTGGGCATCGGCTTGCCGGTCGCGCCAAGTGGACAGGAACTGGGTTAGGCGTGGACTTGTTGGGGCACCGAAAATCTGGGCTGGGGTGCCTTGTTCTTCAACCCGTCCTTCGGCCACGCTGACCACCTTGTTGTGCCCACCGGTGACACAGCCAGTTGATCCCAGTGCCCATGCTGCAGCCATGAGCTTTTTCGGTGCATGCATTGTTTTGGGCATTAAAGCCAATACGTTTGTGTGCATGATGCACCCATGCGGTGCATGGCGGACACCATACACACAGGCTTAAGAGGCTGGCACGGGTCGTGCAATGGTGATTTCAGATCTAATTTTTTTATAAAGGATTTGCCATGAAGTTAATCACCGCCATTATCAAGCCCTTCAAGTTAGACGAGGTGCGTGAAGCCTTGTCAGCCATTGGCGTACAGGGTATTACCGTGACTGAGGTCAAAGGCTTTGGCCGTCAAAAAGGTCATACAGAGTTGTACCGCGGTGCAGAGTATGTCGTGGACTTTCTCCCCAAAGTTCGTTTGGAGGCCGCCGTTTCAGACGGGCTGGTCGAGCAGGCCATTGAGGCGATTGAACTTGCTGCACGGACTGGAAAAATTGGCGATGGCAAGATTTTTGTCACCACTGTCGAGCAAGTTGTGCGTATACGCACAGGCGAAACAGGCGAATCAGCGCTGTAACGCAAGCGTTGCACACCTTTACACATTGATATTCAAAGAGGATTAAAAATGACTTTCTCACTCCCCTCATCGTTACTAAAGTGGCTCGCCATGCCGCTGCTGGCACTGAGTTCTAGCGCTTTTGCGCAAGACGTTGTCGCCACGGTTGATAAAGGCGACGTCAGCTGGATGATGCTGTCAACCTTGCTCGTGATCATGATGACCGTGCCAGGTCTGGCATTGTTCTATGGCGGCTTGGTCCGCACCAAAAACATGCTGTCAGTACTCATGCAAGTGCTGGTGGTGTTCTCCATGATCGTGGTGTTGTGGGCCGCTTACGGCTACTCACTGGCGTTTGGTGCAGAAGGCCTAATTATTGGTGACTTCAGCCGCGTGTTCTTGCTGGGCATCACGCCCGATTCATTGGCGGACACGTTTACCGAAGGCGTCAAAATCCCCGAATACATTTTCGTGGCTTTCCAAGCAACGTTTGCTGGTATCACTTGCGCGGTGATTGTTGGCTCGTTTGCTGAGCGCATGAAGTTCTCTGCCGTGTTGTTGTTCAGTGCGCTGTGGTTCACCTTTGCTTACCTGCCAGTGGCGCACATGGTGTGGGGTGTTGGTGGCTACTTGTTAGACAAAGGTGCATTGGACTTTGCAGGCGGTACAGTTGTACACATCAACGCTGGCGTCGCTGGCTTGGTGGGTGCCTATATGCTGGGCAAGCGCATTGGCTACGGCCGCGAAGCCATGGCGCCTCACAGCTTGACACTGACCATGGTCGGTGCCGCGTTGTTGTGGGTGGGCTGGTTTGGCTTCAATGCAGGCTCTAACTTAGAGGCTACTTCAGGCGCAACCTTGGCCTTTATCAACACCTTGTTGGCCCCAGCTGCCGCTGTATTGGCTTGGTGCATCGGTGAAGTGATTACCAAAGGCAAGGCTTCTATGTTGGGCGCTGCGTCTGGCTTGGTCGCAGGCTTGGTTGGTATCACGCCCGCTTGTGGCTCGGTTGGCCCTATGGGTGCCATCATGATTGGCTTGGCATGTGGTTTTGTTTGTTTGTGGGGCGTGACGGGCTTCAAGCGCATGATGGGCGCTGATGACACATTGGATGTATTTGGTATTCACGGCTTAGGCGGCATTGTTGGTGCCATCCTGACGGGTGTGTTCGCCGCCCCCAGTTTGGGCGGTACTGCTGGTGTTGACTTCAACATCGCCAGCCAGGTGATGATCCAGGCCGAAGGCGTGCTGATCACCATCGTATGGTCTGGTGTGGTTGCCTTCATAGCGTTCAAGCTGGTCGACATGGTGATTGGTCTTCGTGTCAGTGAAGAAGACGAGCGCGAAGGTTTGGACGTGACGGCTCACGGCGAGACGGCTTACCACATGTAATATGCGTTGTGACCAGTTTGGGCCCAACCCAACCTGGTCACTGGGCTTGATACAACGGGCAAAAGCGCCGCAACTCTTGATTGGGTTGCGGCGCTTTTTCGCACGTGCAGGGTCAGCAGGGCTGGGCGACAACAAATAATTGGTGCCTGAGCGTTCTAAAAATTCAGCCCAGCGTTGTAAGCCCACCGCTACCATTAACGGTATGCAAGTTCACACACCACCATCGCCGGCATTGACCACCGCCCCAACCCCTGAGCAGCTGCATAGAAGCCGCGTTGCACCGCTGGCCGAGGCCATACAGGCTGCCCGCAGGGCAGGCACAGCCCTGCGCGTGCGCGGTGGTGGGACGAAAGACTTTTACGGCAACAGCCTATCGGGTGAGGTTTTAAGCACAGCGGGACTCGACCACGTGGTGGCTTACGAGCCTACCGAGCTGGTCATCACGGTTGGTGCGGGCATGCGGTTGCGGGAGCTGAACGATTTGTTAAGCGCCAATCACCAGTGCCTGCCCTGCGACCCGCCGCAATTTGGGCCAAACACAACGGTAGGCGGCGTGGTAGCCACTGCTTTGGCTGGCCCGGCACGGGCCAGCGTGGGCGGGGTGAAAGATTTTGTACTGGG
>CALBWZ010000303.1 GCA_937893415.1 uncultured Comamonadaceae bacterium
GACCGTGCGGGTAAAACCCAAGCTCGGTTCAGCTTGTGCGGGTACGCTTAACAACCTGAAAGGCTTGGCCATGCCCAGCTCTACCAATGCCTGTGATCCCACTGGCAGTGTGCTGACGAACATGTCGAACTGGCCATCCTTAAAGTTTTGCATGGCTGCATTCCAAGGTGCTTTGATACCTTCATAGTCTTTGCCATCCTCATAGCCAGAGCCCGCCTTGACTATGGAGCGGATCATGGCGTTCGCTGCACCAGCTGGCGGCCCAATAAAGACGCGTTTGCCTTTGATTTGGCTCCATTCGGCTGAGCCTGAATCAGCCCATACAACCATGTGGTAAGTGCTAGAGCCAAAGCTAAACAGCGAGCGTACGTTGCCAGCCAGAGTCGCGCCCTCGTCGCCCAATGAGGCGTATGGTCCGACGCCTTTTTTCAAGGCCGCGAAGGCCGTTGGCGGCACAACGGCTGTGTCTAGCGAGCCTTTGCTCATCTTCAGCAAAGACTTGGTCAAGGTCTGGCCAGTTGCCAGTTGTAGCGATAGGCCAGCTTTAGACCAAGCCGGCGCCATACCTTGGGGCATGAGGCCTAGCACGCTGCCTGCGTCTGCGGTTTCCATGGCAATGGTTTGAGCCGCTATGGGCAGGGTTAAGGATGCGCAAATGGCCAGTGCGGCCAGTTGGGCGGTTTTTAGTGTCTTCATTTGTCTTGTCTCTTGTTGGTGCCATGAGTTGATGTGGCGCTATGTAGTCGTTGGCACATTGAACTCTAAACCCTAAGTCAATACAAGTAAAATGCGCATTTGGATTTTCAATCAGGCATTAATCGATGGATCCTAGGCATTTGTTACAACTTGGTGCTGTGTTGGATAAGGGCTCGCTGACAGCCGCTGCGCTTCAGTTGGGTTTAACCCAGTCCACGCTCACCCGCAATATGGCGACTTTGGAGATGCAAGCCGGTGGGCCCTTGTTTGCGCGCAGTCGGTTTGGCGTCAGGAGTACGCCTTTGGGTGAAGCTTTGGCCAGGGAGGGACGGCTTGTTCAACAAAGTTTGCTGCGCAGCCACGAGCGCATTGCCGCCACCAAGCTGGGGCTTAGTCGTCAGTTGCGGATTGGCATTGGCCCCATTATTGGCAATGCGGTGGCCCCGAATCTCATTCGCCATATGCTAAGCAAGCTGCCTGACTTGTCAATTTCACTCACAGTTGGTCGCCCCAGTTTGTTGGTGGAACGGTTGGTGACTGGTGAGTTTGACTTGTTGATTGCGCCTTCTATCTACGAGCACCCCCCCAAGGGGGTTAGCCGTGACTTGTACATGCAAGACAGTTTGTCTATTTTTTGTGGGCCCGGCCATGCACTGGCGTCTCAAGCAGATTCCGGCCCCATTTCTGGCGCGCTTTTAAGTGCCAGCCCATGGCTGAACATTGGTTTCACATCGCCTTTTGAAGACATTGAGACGGACTTCCTAGGTCACAACGGGGTGGTGGAGCGGCGCATTGAGCTTACAACCGTGGGTGATTCGAGCGTGTTGTTAAACGTGTTGATGGATGGCCGACACCTGTGCGTATTGCCCAGGCACACGGTGTCGTTGATGGGGTATATGTTTCCCCTTGTCGAGTTGCCAGTCAAGGTGGCCTCTGGCCGGCGTGACTTGTACCTTTGGACCAACAGCCGAGATGCGGGGGACCAGAGCATTCAAACATTGATACAAACAGCTCACGAATTGATACCCAAATCGTTTAGAGGCTGATGCGCCAAATGGGCTGTGGGCTAGGCAGCGTCAAACAGGCTCACTAGGCGCTGGCCACAGGGCCTGTCCACTGGTGAGGTTGGTGAGTTGGGTCACGAAGTCTTGCAGCTTGTGGTGTGCCAGCTCAACATGGAAGTGAACGCCGCTGCTGTCGTGGCTTATTGCCACGACAGCGTCAAGTTTGGTGGCCAGTCGCCTTGCGGTGTCTTCAAACTCAAATGCCATGTGAACCTGCACTCGGCTGGTGGCGACGCGTTCAATTGTGTCTGCCTGCGCCAGCGCGCCGGCAATGGCGTCTGTATAGGCCCGCACCAAGCCGCCTGCGCCAAGCTTGACCCCGCCAAAGTAGCGCACCACCGTGGCGAGCACGCCGTCTAGGTCGTGGTGGCGCAGTACCTCCAGCATGGGTCGCCCGGCGGTGCCACCAGGTTCGCCGTCGTCAACGGCAGCAGATTGCCCGCCTGCCATCAGTGCCCAGCACACGTGGGCCGCGCTGGGGTGTTGTTGCCACAGTTGGGCCACCACCTCTTGTGCATGCGCCCGCCCGGTGACGGCTTGCACGCAGCCTATAAAACGGCTTTTTTTAACCAGCACCTCGTGCGAGACGGGTGCGGCAATGCCAAATACCAAACCGTTTGTGCGGCTTAGGCCGTGTACGTTTCGGTGTCTACTTCGCTCTCAGCCTGCGCTGTGTAGCGCGGGCCAGCCACTGTGGTCTGGTTGATCAGTGCATCGAGTTGTGCCAAGGTCTCAGGGTCTAAGCGGATGTTCGCCGCCTTGGCATTGTCTTGCACGTGAGTGATTTGTGTGCTGCCAGGTATGGCCACAATGTGCTCGCCTTGGTGTAGCACCCACGCCAGCGCCAGTTGCGCTGGTGTGTGGCCAAGCTGTTGTGCCATGCTTTTAAACTGCTCAAGAAACACCAAGTTGTTGGCATAGTTGTCTGGCAAAAACCTGGGCATGCTGCTGCGTATGTCGCTGGCAGGGTAGGTGGTGGCGTTGCCTGTCTTACCGCCTAAAAATCCTCTGGCAACTGGGCTGAAGGCTACAAAGGTGGTGCCCAGCTCTTTACAAGCTTGCAGCACGGCAATTTCTGGGTTACGCGTCCACAACGAGTATTCGGTTTGTAAGGCCGCAATGGGGGCTTCGGTGTGCGCTTTGCGCAGCGTGCTGGCCGACACTTCTGACAAACCAATGTGGCGAATCTTGCCTTCGCGTACCAAGTCGGCCAAAGCGCCAGTGCTGTCTTCTATGGGGACTTGTTTGTCCCAACGGTGCAGGTAGTACAAGTCGATCACGTCTGTTTTTAAGCGCTTGAGGCTGAGCTCGCATTGGCGTTTGATGTTGGCTGGGCTGCCATCGATCACGCGAACCAATTTGCCGTCACCGTTCACGTCTTCGCCGCCCATGGCGCATTTGCTGGCCAGCATGAATTTGGAGCGGTGCTTGGACATCACCTTGCCAATCAAGGTCTCGTTGGCGCCAAAGCCATACAGCGTGGCGGTGTCAAACATGGTCATGCCAGCATCTAGCGCGCTGAGCAGCACACGTTCAGCGTCGGTGTCTGGCAGCGGCGCGCTGTAGGCATGGCTGATATTCATACAGCCCATGCTCACGGCGCTGATGTTGATATCGCCAATGGCGCGAACGGCTAAAGGGGTGTCGTAGGTGGCTTGCATGTGGTGTCAGTCCTTGGCTTTAAAGATGGCTTGAAGGTTGGCAATGAAATTGTGAAAGTCATTGTGCAACACGCCCGTTAGCGGGTGCACACCGTGGGGTATTGCACTCGCAGCACAAGCGCGCTGGTTATTGCCCTAGTTGCTGTTCCAAGTTGTGCAGCACTTGGTAGCACGGCAGCACCTGCGCCAGGCTGGCATTCGGCTCTCGCCCCTCTCGAATGGCCGCAAAAAACTCACGGTCTTGCAACTCTATGCCATTCATAGACACATCCACGTCAGACACATCAATGGGCTCTTCTTTGCCGTTGAACAAGTCGTCGTAGCGGGCTAGGTACGTGCCCTTGTCGCCTATGTAGCGGAAGAATGTGCCCAGCGGCCCGTCGTTGTTAAAGGACAAGCTCAACGTGCACACCGCGCCATTGGCCGCCTTGAGCTGAATGCTCATGTCCATGGCTATGCCCAAGGTGGGGTGAATGGGGCCTTGCATGGCATTGGCTTGCACCACTGGGCTGCCTGCTTGGTAGGCAAACAAGTCCACAGTGTGTGCGGCGTGGTGCCACAGCAAGTGGTCTGTCCAGCTGCGGGGCTGGCCCAAAGCGTTGATGTTGCTGCGCCTAAAGAAGTAGGTTTGCACATCCATGTGCAGCACGTTGAACTCACCCGCTACCACTCGCTTGTGTACCCACTGGTGGCTGGGGTTAAAGCGGCGCGTGTGCCCACACATAGCCACCAATCCCGTTTGCGCTTGCAAGGCCACCACGGCTTGGGCATCAGCCAAGCTATCGGCCATGGGTATTTCTACTTGCACATGCTTGCCCGCCTTCATACAAGCAATGGCCTGCGCGGCGTGCATGTGAGTA
>CALBWZ010000304.1 GCA_937893415.1 uncultured Comamonadaceae bacterium
CCATTTCCAAAAAATTGCCAAAACATTGGCGCTTGATGCTGTAACGGAATGACAGCAAGGTGCAAGGCTGGCGCAGCCGGACCAGTGGGCCATACCCCTTTACACAAAACGCCCTACGCCCTCGTTCAGGCTTTTTAAATCATCGGTTTTACCTGGATTGGCGCCAAGCTTTTACCAATTTTTTCCCAATGGACTGCAGCCATAGTGAATTTGATTTTTGACAACTTATTTTTATAAGGAATGTTTATGTTGTTTACTTTTTCTTGGACCCATACACCTGCTGCGCGTGACGCAACCATCAAGCAATTCATGGCAACTGGGGGGATGCCACCCGCGGGTATAGACATGCTGTCGCGCTACCACAATGTGGACGGAACAGGTGGGTTTGCGATTTGTCAATCAACTGATGCCTCCGCATTGGCTTCGTGGGCACTTGATTGGAACGGTTTGATAGAAATAAAAATTGTTCCCATCATGGACGACGAAACGATCTCGGGTGTTTTGGGACCAAGGTTTGCGTAACACCGCTTTTTATTTTTTGACCTATTTTTGAGGATAAGACCATGGCCGTTTACATGACAAAAGCCAAGTATTCAACCCAAGCCTTCCAGGGAATGCTCGCTAAACCCAGCGATAGAGAGCAAGCCACACGCGCGTTATTCGACGCCTTGGGGGTGTCCATTCACCACCTTTACTTTGAGATTTCAACCGGGAGTGTGGTTGTCATTTCAGAGGGTACCGCCGACCAAATGGCGTGCTTGGGCATGGTCACGGGCGCAAGCGGTGCTTTCGACTCCATAAATGCCACTGAGCTGATCAGTTTGAACGCCATGAGCGCTGCCATGGGCACGGCACAACGCATTGCGCAGGCATACGCTGCTCCAAATAAATCGTAATGCAGCATGAGGGCATGCAGCCAAGCGCTGCATGTCCCAGGCTTGAGCAAGATCCGAAAGACAACTTCGCCCAGGCTGGTTGCCGTGGCCTCTTCAAACCGCTGGCGGAGCTTGAGAGGACGGCCTCACAGTCTCAAGCCTGTCAGTGGACTTTTAAACTGTGCCGCCCTTCGCCATAGCGTCAGACAGGTCTGGTTGCTTAGAACCAAGCGGCTGAATCGGCTTGTCCACTCGAGCGCTGCATCCAAGAAAAGTACCAAAGGCCATCTATCTTTTGAAAAAGAGCTGTGACGGTGAAAACGTCATCGTTTGGCACGCCCTTGTAAGTGAACGTCGCAACTTGCGTAAAGGCCGCAAAGGCACGGTCGCCATACACATCTAGTCGGTGAACCTTGCTCAAGCCGATAGACTGCATGACCAAGTCACCTGATGCGAACATGTTTGCAAAGCCTGCCGCATCAAGTGGGTTCCCGCTCGGGCGTATGAAACGAAAATCAGGCGTCGTGCGGGTCTTAACAACGTCGACATTCTTTCCGACAGAACTAAAATTTTTGATGAGCGCTTGGATGCCATCTTCGTTAATTGCTGAACTCATTCTGGGTTTCCTTGATGACGCGTTAGAGCGTATACGATTTGAATAAAAGCATCAGCCGTGCACAGGCATGCGTGTGTCAGGCGTCATCCTAGAAGTAAGCGGCTCGTGCATTGTTACAAACGCTGATTCTTGAACCTTGGCCCAGCATGCGCCATGTTGACACCAAAGACCGTCACAAACACAGCAGACCGCAAACCGTTATGCGTTATGCGTTATGCGTTATGCCAAAGACACTTCACGCGCAACATTGCTGCGAACCCAACTGCTCAGACCCGACGCAACGCCTTTGGCATTCCAGGCTGCGAAAGCTGGATCGGCATATACTTTTTCCATGCATGCCCCATAGGCCGAGAAACTCTCAAAGCTGGCTGTAAAAACCATATTGCCCACTTCTCCAGCCGATACCGCCCACAGCGACACATCCGCACCATGGCTTCTCCAGATTGCAACAGACTCTTTAACCAACGCCATCAACTTCATCATGTCAGCACCTGGGTTTGGCTTGAAAACGACTTGCGAAACGATACGTTGCATAAATAACTCCTGAACAATTGAGGATCGATGACCGAAGGGTCAACTTGCACCATGCTGAAAGCACGTCTACATGGTTCAGTTTCAATTATTGTGTGCAACCATTGCCAAAACATTGCCAAAACATTGGCGCTTGACGTTGTATCGGAAAAACAGTGTGGTCCATCAATCGG
>CALBWZ010000305.1 GCA_937893415.1 uncultured Comamonadaceae bacterium
GGTAGTTGTTTATGCTTGACCCTGCCTAGGCTGTCAATAAAACAGGTGACACCCCGCGCAGCGGTAGGCTATAGGTGCCGCAGCTGACAGGCCGCAAGTTGTGACGTAACGCACCTCTGGCCCTTATACGCCACCAGTCGGGTGGGTTGGGTCTATCCACAGCACTTGCTCTGGTTTCTCTGCTGGTTCGATGTCGAGGTTGACCGCAACGGCCTGCCCATCGCTGCGGCACAAGACACATTCAAGCGTCTCTGTTGGGCTGGCATTGATCTCTTGATGAGGGACATAAGGCGGAACGTAAATAAAATCGCCTGGTCCAGCCTCGGCAGTGAACTCCAACTGATCGCCCCAGCGCATGCGAGCGCGGCCCTTAACAACATAAATAACGCTTTCTAAGTGGCCGTGGTGGTGAGCGCCAGTTTTGGCATCGGCATGGATGGTAACCGTGCCGGCCCACAGCTTTTGCGCCCCAACACGCGCAAAGTTAATGGCGGCCTTGCGGTCCATGCCGGGTGTGCTGGGCACATTGCTGTCCAGTTGGTTGGCGCAGACGACGCGAACGCCATCATGTTTCCAGGGGGCATCGTGTTGGTGAAGGTGGTCGTGTGTCATGGCATCTCCTGTTGTCTAAGGTCCCAGTGTGTCATGGCATCGGTGTTTGTGGCACATGCTGGACACAGTTTTAGAGCACCGGTGTACGCGGTACCTAAGGTTTAGGAGTAGTCTGTGGGCTTTTGCAGCTTTAACTGCATGCGGCTCCTTTGCGCGATCTTGTGATGACATGCCAACACAGTGGCATGTGCGTTCTGGCAGCGGCGGTGTTCCTCGCAACAAGCCTTTTATTTGTTAGACCCTTCATTGACGACTTCAATTCAGACTAAAAAGCGACCCGACGGCCTGTTGGTAGCCAACTTGATGGCACAACTGGCATTTGGTTTGTTTGCGATGACCATTTGTCTTCCATCTATGCAGGAGTGGGGCGCAGTATTCGACGCCGGCCAAGCATCGGTCCAACTCACGTTCAGTGGTTTTGTGGTGGCCTACGGGGTATTGCAATTGATTTACGGGCCATTGTCAGACCGTGTGGGTCGCAAAAAAGTGTTGATGCTTGGTATGACCATCGCGTTCATTGGCTCATTGATGGCGGCGTTGGCACCGACATTAACGTGGCTGATTTGGGGGCGCGTTGTTCAAGGCGCTGGTGCCGCAGCTGGCATGGTGGTCGGGCGCGCGATGGTGCAAGACCTCTTTGATGGGCCAGAGCGCACGCGTGTGATGGCTTTTGTGGGTATGGTGATGGGCCTGTGCCCACCGCTGGCCACCATTGTGGGCGGGCAGTTGCATGTGCAGTTGGGCTGGCGCGCTAACTTTGTAGTGATTGCCACCATGGTGGCATTGCTGCTGGTAGCTGCTTGGCGTGGACTGCCAAGCCACAACAAGGTAAAACAAGTACAGCCGCATTGGCTGAAGACGATGTTGTCTTCGTATATGGCATTGCTCAAAGAGCCTTTGTTCTTGTTGTACGTGGCCATTTTAGCCATGGGAACGGCCACCTTTTATGCCTTTTTAGGTGGCGCACCTATTGTGCTGGGAAGCTACGGTGTGAAGCCAGATGGTATTGGTTTTTACATCATGGTGGTACCTTGTTCGTACATTGCTGGGAGTTACCTCACGTCACGCATTGTGCTGCGCATGGACAATCGACGAATGATGCAATTGGGCCAAGG
>CALBWZ010000306.1 GCA_937893415.1 uncultured Comamonadaceae bacterium
GCCACTTGGGAGCAAGCTCATTAACTCTAAGTGGTTATCTGCTGTCTGTACTTCAACAACACACCGCTACAACATTCACACTCAACGGGGCTAGCCATGAAGATTCATCAAGTTGATACTAAAAGCGAATTAGATAACTTCACGTATGTGATTGAGCTCAACGACGGCAGCGCTGTTGCGATTGACCCTTGGGACGATGTGATCACCAACCAGTTGCTACTGGATAACAAGCTCAGCTTACAAGCGATCATCAATACGCATGAACACTGGGATCACATTCAAGGCAACACGCAACTGGTGGCCCAGCACGGCTGTGAAGTGTGGGCGCATGCCAACGGTCAAGGAAAAATCCCTGGGCTCAGCCGGATACTCAACACAGGGGAGATCATTGCGCTGGAGAGTTGCGTTGAATTAAAGGTCTTAAATACGCCAGGACACACCACGGCACATCTTTGCTTTATCGTGCTTGAGCAGGGTATAGCCAAAGCCGTTTTTACTGGGGATACCTTGTTTAATGCGGGTGTTGGTCACTGCCGCAGCGGAGGCGATGTTGACGCGCTATGCCAGACAATTGTTGAACAATTTCACAGCCTTGACAACAGCATAGTTATCTACCCCGGTCACAACTACCTTGCAAATAACTTGCGCTTCACCTTGAGCATTGAGCCTGACAACCAGGATGCGCAAGACTGGCTTATCCGGGTTGAAGGGCACCATGACGCTGTCAATCCTCTGACCACTTGCATAGGCGATGAGCGAAAGTTCAATACCTTTTTCCGTCTAAAAAGCGCTGGCATCCGTGCAGCACTTGGCTGCGAATCTGGCAGTGACGCGGAGGTGTTTACTGCCCTCAGAGCCAGACGCGATACATGGTAAAAAGTCAGTAGAGACTGTGAGCAAGTGTCCAAGGCTTCACGTTTCTTTTTGCATTCACATTTTCACCCGCCATTTGTTCTGCTGTGTCATGTGGCATTTTATTTGACCAGTCATTTCCAGGAGTACCTTCGTGCAGCCAGTTGATACACACATTGAAGACGTTCAAGCCCTTCTCAACACCACCATGGCTGATCAGCCGCATTTGCCAACACGGCGCACCGCTCTCAAGACCGCCTTGGGTGTTGGTTATGCCGCCGCCGTCATGCCAGAGCTGGCTCATTCGGCGATTTACACGCCGGGTGATGACTTGGTACAAGCCGAAGTTGTCGTCAATGTGAATGGCTTTGATATGCCGGTGTACCGAAGCCAACCGAAAGGTGACGGGCCTTTCCCTGTTGTGTTGGTGCTGTCAGAGGTGTTTGGTGTCCATGAATACATCGTTGACGTTACCAGGCGCTTTGCCAAGCTGGGGTACATGGCCTTGGCCCCAGAACTGTTTGTCCGGCATGGGGACGCGCAGGGCTATGCAGCCATGGCTGACCTGTTCAAAGAAGTCATTAACAAAGTGCGCGATGAGCAAGTCATGGCTGACCTCGACGCGGTGGTTGCTTGGGCCGGACAAAACGGCGGGGATACCAACCGCTTAGGTGTCACCGGCTTTTGTTGGGGCGGACGTCAAGTGTGGCTATATGCCGCTCACCAGCCCAAAGTAAAAGCCGCTGTTGCTTGGTATGGGCGTTTGGTGGGTGATGTGAGCGAGCGCACACCCAAGCAGCCCATTAACGTGGCGCCCTTTATCAACGCACCTGTACTCGGCTTATACGGTGGTGCAGACACTGGCATAGGATTAGACACTGTGGCGTTGATGCAAAACACATTGGCCTTATCAACCAACAACCCAGCTGCTCTGGGCAGTCGTTTTGTAGTGTTCGATAATGCACCACATGCGTTTCATGCCGACTACAGACCAAGTTACCGCGCTGAGGCAGCCCAGGCAGGCTGGTCACAATGTGTGCAATGGATGTCCGATCACGGCGTGAAATGAAACCTAGGCCCCAATGGACCTGTAATAGTTTGAATTGAGTCTCAATGGATTTGCTATGGATTT
>CALBWZ010000307.1 GCA_937893415.1 uncultured Comamonadaceae bacterium
AGCTTGAGTCAACTGCCACGGCACCAGATGGCCGCCGCTGTCAATTTGGCCCAGCACATTGTGTTGACGCAAATCGTCCGGTTGGTCGGGTGTGCCACGACGCTTCAGATAGGCAGGGCTGGCGTAAAGGTGCGCAGGCAGGTCGCCCATTCTTCTCGCAACCAGCAAGTCATCGTCGGGCAGGCGCAAAGCGACCCGCAGGGCGAGATCAAACCCATCGGCAGCCAAGTCCACACGCCGAGAAGACAAGTCGAAATGGAGTTTGACCTGTGGGTACTTTTCTGCAAACCGGGTCAGTAGGTCGCTCAAATCGAGCGCGATGAGATCGGTGGGCGCGGCAATCCGCAACACCCCCCTAGGCACCGCTTGACGGTTCTGAGCGAGGGCCAGCGCAGCTTCACTTTCCTCCAGCAGGCGGTTGGCATGTTCCAACATTTGGGCGCCAAATTCTGTGATGCTCAATTGGCGCGTGCTTCGGGTGAGCAGGCGCTCACCCAAAGTTTCTTCCAGCTGAGTGATGCGGCGCGACAGCGTGGATTTAGGTAGCCCCGTTTGCTCTGCTGCTCGTGAAAAACTGCCATTTTCCATCACGCGTGCGAACAGGATCAGGTCGTTGCTATCGAGTGCCATGAGCTGCCTTATTGTTTCAATAATGGAACAATGATAACCATATTAAGGACTTATCAAACATCTTTAAGCCCAATAAGATGGGCCTCCGTTCGATGCATGGCCGCCATGCCCAGCAGGCTATGAGCCGCGTAAGTGCGGTCATATTGATTTTTTAAAAACCGCAAGTGACGAACCAGCATGAACATATTGCAAATCAACTCCAGCGCCCGCACGACGGGCTCGGTCTCCACATCGTTGGCCGACTTGATCACCCAGCGCTTGCGCGCCAAGCAGCCTGAAGCCCAATTTCAGCTGCGAGACCTCGCCGAACTTCCACACCCATTTGTAGACCAATTCATCATCGACGCGCTGGCAGCAGCAGCAGCTGAGCGCAGCCCTGAACAAGCGGCCCGGGTCGCCCTCAACGACGCCTTGATTGCCCAGATTCAGGCGGCCGACATCGTTGTGCTGGGTGTGCCGATGTACAACTTCAACATCACCGTCCAGCTTAAGACGTGGATCGATGCCATCGTGCGCCCCGGCGTGACCTACCACTACACCGACAAAGGGCCGGAGGGTTTGCTCACCGGCAAAAAGGTGCACATGGCCATGACGCGAGGCGGCATGCACCAGGGCAAAGCGCACGACACCCAAGTGCCGTACCTGACAAATATTTTTCACACCCTGGGGATGACGGACATCAGCTTTGTATTTGCCGAAGGGCTTCTCTACGGCGACGAGGCCAAGAGCAGGAGCGTGGCTGCCGCACAAGCGCAAATTGAGCAGCTGTTGGCGTAATTATCAGAAGTGCGCTTTCTGCTCCCAAATTCCAGATCATCAACACCTGCAACGCATAGGACGAAAAAAATGAACGCGAACTTTCCTCTATTTTCCACCTTCATCATCGCTGCATGTGCGGCCATCTTGATTTTTTAAAAACAGCAAGTGACGTACAGCATGAACATGTTGCAAATCAACTCCAGCGCCCGGACGACGGGCTCGGTCTCCACATCGTTGGCCGACTTGATCACCCAGCGCTTGCGCGCCAAATAGAAAGCACCAGTGTCCAAAAAAATTGTTCTAATCACCGGCACCTCTCGGGGTATCGGCAAAGCCATAGCCGCCTATCTGCGCGCACAGGGCCTGATGGTCTATGGCTCATCAAGAGGGGCCGCAGATGTCGCTCCGTATCATCTGCAACTTGACATCACCGACCCCGCGTCTTGCCAAGCCGCAGTGGATGAGGTCGTCAAACGCGAAGGTCGCCTTGATGTCCTCATCAACAATGCGGCTTACGAATTGGTCGGTGCCCATGAAGAACTGACCATGACAGAGCTGCGTGATCAGGTCGATGTTAATTTTTTCGGTGCGGTCCATATGATGAAAGCCGCCACGCCCGTTTTTCTCAAGCAACGGAGCGGCTCGATCCTGAATATCTCGTCCATAGGATCTGATATTGGCTGGACCTTTAACGCCGCCTACAGCGCCGGCAAATTTGCACTGCATGGCTATTCAGAAGCCGTACGACGGGAGCTGCTGCCGTTCAATATCTTTGTCTCGCTGGTCTCACCGGCAGGCGTCACGTCGGGCACGACCCATCTATCGGTGCAACGATCTGCCCAAACGCATCCACTGTTTGAACAGGCCAGCAAGGCGGCCTTCGAATACTCACACAGCGGCGGCGATTTAAAGATGGCGAGCAGCATGGAGGCCGTTGCACAAACCGTTCACAAAGCGATCCAGGACCCGCGCCCGGTGTTTATGTACCGCGTTGGTTTTATTCCAAGGCTGATGACCACTCTCAAGGCCATCCTGCCCCAGCAGCTGTTCGAGTTTTTTGTAATCAAGGCGTTCAACATACCAACGACAGCCCCTGATCAATCGAAGTCCTAACTTGTTAAGCGATCAAACACCTATGAATAGATTAACCCGCCCCGGCATCCTCAGCCTGATCGCCATCATGACCTTGTTGACAGTCAGCCGGACGATGGTGGTCACCTTCTTTCCGCATTTGCAAATGTATGGCGGCATCGACGCCAATGCCTGATTCGCACCCTGGGTCAGCGACACCATCCTGGGCCTGCTTTCCCCCTTTGCGGCTTATGCAATCTGGCGCAAAACGGGAACTAGACTTTGGGCACTGCTGATTACCTACAGCTTGTTGGGCGCATTTGACTATGCGCACGGGCTTGGTGTCCAGTGGCATTACCCGCAAGTGACCGAAGGCGCGGTTTCAGCGGTGATATACGGCGCAATCGGCTTTGGCCTGATCATGAACCTGGGCGCAGGGCTGCTGCTCTTGCGGTCGGATGTCATGCATTACTTCACCCGCTGACGACTTAGAAACTGCCCCCGGGTTTAGAGGCAGTTTGCGCGGAGGGCGTCTGCGCAACCACCCAAATTTCTCATTTTATTTTTCATTTTTCATTTTTCATTTAAAGGATATTCACATGCAAACCCTCCAATCACAGCTTGATGCAAGCCAAGCGGCCTTCCGCTTGCAAATACCTGCAGCGAGTTTGGCCGTTGTGGACCAAGCCACCCGCGATTTGGCCAGCAGTGGCGTTGTAGACACAGCTCTTCAAGTCGGTGGCCGCGTTGCAGACTTCAGCCTGCCGAACCAAAACGGCGAGTCAAAAAGCCTGAGTGACCTTCTGAAGGCGGGCCCGCTGGTGATCAGCTTCTACCGCGGCGGTTGGTGCCCATACTGCAACATGGAGCTGGCCGCGCTGCAAAAGGTACTGCCTGAAATAGAAGCCGCTGGCGCCCGCTTGATCGCCATCACACCGGAATCACCTGATCATTCGCTCAGCACCGCTGCAAAGCACGCTTTGACTTTTGACGTGTTCTCTGACCAAGGCAACGGCGTGGCCCGCCAGTTTGGATTGGAGTTTGCGCTGCCTGAGGCGCTGCGTCAGCTGTACGGGAATTTCGGCATTGATCTGCCAGCGCGAAATGGTGACGACAGCTTTACCCTGCCGATGCCTGCAACGTATGTGGTGGGTGCTGATGGCAACGTTATTTACCGGTTCGTCGACGCTGACTACACGAAGCGCGCCGAACCTAGCGACGTACTGAAGGCGCTACAAGGCATGGCTGCAGAAGTACAAGCATGACGACGCCTTCAACCCCCAAGCTCTACGTTGTTTTCGGCGCCACGGGCAATACCGGTAAGAGAGTCGTACCGCTGCTGCTCGCGGCGGGTCACTCGGTACGTGCGTTCGCACGATCGCCGGGCAAGTTGCAGGTCTCACACGACAGGTTGCAGGTTGTCCAGGGTGATGTCGGTGATGCCGAAGCAGTGCGCGCTGCGATAAAAGGTGCACAGGCGGTGATCAGCCTGGTTGGAGGGCCGCTGGGCGACAAGTCTTTCCACGGTGGCGTTCTTCCCCCATTTATCAAAGCGGTTCACGTTGGCATGCGTGAACATGGGGTCAAGAGGCTGTTGGTGCAAACGGGTGCAGCATCCGTTGTGAGGGGCGAGAAATTCAATTTCCTCAAGCATGTATTGGTCAGACAAATCGACGGAAGGAAGAGAGGCGACCACGGTTGCCACGTCGATAACGACGAAGCCATCCGTTACCTCGAAACTTCAGGCGGTGACATTGAATGGATGGTCACCAGGCCCCCACTCATCGTGGCCAAGCCGTCGGAAGGCAAGAAAGTCGTTGCGCTGGACGTCATGCCTTGGCCACCCGTGGTCACATTCGAAGACCTGGCTGCTTACACCGTCTCCTTGGTCGGTGATGACAAGGCGGTGAAGACCGCGCAGTACTGCGGCTATCCATTGACGTCGGTCATTCACCCCCCAAGTGTCGCTGGCTATGTTGTGGCAACGGTGGCCATTGGGCTCGCATACTTGATCTATCGCCTGATTTGAACTTCGCCGATGCGGTGATTAAAAAGGAACAAACACATGAAAACACCATCTCTAATGCTCCCCGACGGTTCTAACCCCGAAGGGGTCGACCCGGTCCCAGCGCTCGGTTGGTCTACTCCGCAGGATTTGGTGGGTCTGGTGGTGCATGGCCCCGCGTTTTCTCATGCCACCAACAAGCTGCGCTGCTTTTTGATTTTTGCTGGCGTGCCATTCACACACTTGCAGCACCTGAAAGCCAAGCCCCAGGGCATCAAACCCGGCACGCCCTACCGCAAGGTGCCGGTGATCGACGTGGCTGGGCGGCAGGTCAACGACAGCGCCATCATTCTCAAGCACCTGCTGCCGGCACTGGGCATGGCGTTCGACAAGGACTGGGAGGCGCGCATCGTTCTTGAGCTCGACATCACGTTCAAACTCCACTGCACCCCTACAGATTGGGCGCGACTGGCCGTGGCCACTGTGGGCGCGCCCGCGCTTATGAAGTGGCTCATTGGCCCCATGCTCGCGCGCATGGAGCGCAAACAGGCGCGCCACAACATCTCGACATCAGGGCTCGGACACCGCGAGGGTGACGAACTGGCCATTGCCCGCGAATTCAAGTCGTCCATGAAGGGGCGCTTTCACAATGGGGAAACCCCGGGCCATGTGGATTTGTCCTTTTATGGCTTCCTGTCCGGCTACCTCTACGCCAATTGCCCCATCGCAGCGCGGATGGTGGCCGATGCGCAGCTGGGGGCTTGGGTTGAGGCCATGCAAACTGTGGTGCCGCTGTCGGCGCTGTTTGGCAAGGCGACCTGAAAGGGGCTTGGCTTTGAAACTTTCCAATCGCTTTCGAGTCGCCGTTGTTGGCGCCTCACTGGGTGGATTGAGCGCTGCCAACGTGCTGCATCGTCTCGGGGCCGATGTGCAGGTGTTCGAAGCCGAAGCACAAGGGTTTCAGCAACGGGGCGGCGCACTAGGCTCAGTGGATGGTGGTCT
>CALBWZ010000308.1 GCA_937893415.1 uncultured Comamonadaceae bacterium
GTCGGGATGTTGAGTAAGTTACCAATGATGTCGACTGGAATAGCACTGGCAAAATCTTCTATGAGATCTGACTCAGCATGCGGGCCTTGCATGGCAATGTGGTCTAACAAACGCTGCACCAAGGCACGCAGCCCTACCTCCATGTCGTCAACTGCGCGCCGGCTCAGTGCGCCCATGATGATGCCCCGCACCCGGGTGTGTCTGGGCGCATCGTTGAACACCAAGCTGTTGGTGTGGTGCATGAACAGCGCGCTGTCAACGCCATACTTGGGGCCGAACTCGGCTTGCTTATCAGATACAAAGCTCGCCGAGTCGCGGTAGACCTGAACCAAGTCTGCGTGGCGTGTCAACAGCCATGAGCCATCAGGCATATGGCGCACAGGCTCAGCCTCTCGCAGCGCCTTGTAAACGGGGTAGGGCCTCTCTATGAAGGCGCTGGACAAATTGCGCAGGTCAAAGTCGGCGGCCTCGCGCTCGGCCCATTCTTGCGTCGTTTGGCCTTGTGCATGCGTGTTATTTGGCGTCATGTTTGGGCTGGTGTGTGGCAAGGCGTCTCTCTACTGTTTGGTTTGCAATAACGCTTGCAATGCCTGCAAGGTTTCTTCTGGTGCTTCTGACATCATTGCATGACCGCTGGCTACCAATACGGTACGGGCATGTGGTGCGCGCGACGACAAGGTTGTCATGGCTTTTGGCGGCGTCATTTGGTCTCGTGTACCGAGCAAAAAAAGTGTGGGTATGTGGGTGGCTTGCACCGCATCCATGGCCGCTTCACCTGATGCATAGTTGTTGCACGCGTGAAAGCCTATGTTGAAGACGTTGTGCGTTGGGTTGCTGGCCAGTACGCGGCGCATCAAGGCGCGCCCAACGCCGTACAACCAAGTGCCTGGGCCTAAGCTGGAGGGCGGCGGCGCCAAGGTGCTGTGGCTAAAGTTGTTGACCATTTCTATCGCTTTGTGCGGCGCATGAAGGGATGTATCCAGCAACACAGGCGAGACCGCCATAGGGTAAGCCGTGCCCACCATGGCCAAGTGGGTGCAGCGCAGCGGCGCCGTGGCAGCAGCTTGCAGCGCAATGAGCGCGCCAAAGCTGTGGCCTACCAAAGCGGCTGCGTCAATGCCAGCTGCGTCTAGCAATGCCAGTACATGTGCCGCGGCGCCTTCAACGCTGGCAGGTGGTGTACCTTGGCTTTTGCAGTGGCCGGGCAAGTCTATGGCCATGACGTTGTGGCCGTGGTGAGCCAAGTAACGAGACTGCAAAATCCACACGCTGTGGTCGTTGAGTACGCCGTGAATCATGACCACAGTGGGTTGGCCATCCACCCAGTCTTTACCCCCGGTGTAAGCGTAGTGTCGTTCGCCCTTAACTGTGATGTACATGGTTTAAGCCCCTGTCTTTACGTTTGTGTTGTCGGCTGCGCGTTCTGCCGCTTTCAACGCACGTTTGAGGTCGTCAATCAGGTCGGCTTCGTCTTCTAGGCCAACCGACAGGCGCACGGTGCCAGGCTTGATGCCTGCTGTGGCCAATGCGGCTGCGTCCATGCGGAAATGGGTGGTGGTGGCGGGTTGAATCACCAAGCTCTTGGCATCGCCCACGTTGGCCAGGTGGCTGAATACCTTGAGGGCTTGCACAAAAGCCTGCCCTTGTGCCTTGCTGCCTTTGATGTCAAAGCTGAACACCGAGCCTGCGCCCCGAGGCAGCAACGTTTGTGACAGGGCATGGCTGGGGTGGCTGGTCAGCAGGGGGTGACCCACTCGCTCCACCATGGGGTGTGCATCCAAGTAGTTCACCACCGCTTGTGTGTTGCGCATGTGGCGCTCCATGCGCAGACCCAGTGTTTCGATGCCTTGCAAAATCAGCCAAGCGGAGTGCGGGCTCATACATGCACCAAAATCGCGCAGGCCTTCGCGCCTGGCCCTGAGTAAGAAAGCGCCCACCGTCGACTCGTCACTGAACACCATGTCGTGGAAGCCTTCGTAGGCTTGTGTGAGCGATTCAAATTTGCCGCTGGCCTCCCAGTCGAACAGGCCGCTGTCAACCAACACGCCGCCCACCACTGTGCCGTGGCCGCTGAGAAACTTGGTGGCCGAGTGCATAACTATGTCTGCGCCATGGTCCATGGGTTTGAGCAGCCATGGGGGCGTGAGTGTGGCATCAACCATGAGTGGCACGCGCGCTTGGTGCGCAATATCTGACACAGCGGCAATGTCTAGGACGTCCATGCCAGGGTTGCCAACTGTTTCACCAAACAGCAGCTTGGTGTTGGGGCGAATAGCGGCGCGCCAAGCGTCAAGGTCGTTGGGGTGAACAAAAGTGGTCTCAATACCGAAGCGCTTCAGCGTGTAATGCAGCAAGTTGTGTGAGCCGCCGTAGAGCGCGCTGCTGGCCACTATGTGTGAGCCTGCATCCATCAGCGTGGCAATGGCCAAGTGCAGAGCCGCTTGGCCACTGGCAGTGGCAATGGCGCCAATACCGCCTTCTAAAGCCGCAACGCGGGTTTCGAGCACGGCATTGGTGGGGTTGCTGATGCGGCTGTACACATGGCCAGCACGCTCTAGGTTGAACAGTGCCGCAGCGTGGTCGCTGGACTCAAATACAAACGATGTGCTCATGTGTATCGGCACACCGCGCGCACCTGTGGTGGGGTCTGGGGCTGCGCCTGCGTGCAAGCTGAGGGTGTCGAATCCGGGGTCTGAGTAGCCAGCCATGGCATCTCCATGTAAAAGGGGTGCAAAAACTTGAACGTCTATTTTGCTTGTTCAAGCACTGTCTCGGTTGCCTTGAGTGACTGTAGTCAGGGTTATGCCTGATTACTTTGGTGGGAATGTCTATGCACCTTGGGCTATATTTGACCCAACGGCATTTGCATTACATGGAGATTGAGAATGAAAGTGAGCGACATACTGCGCGTCAAAGGCGGCACCTTGTACACAGTTAGCCCAGATTCCGCTTTGAGCGAGGCCATTGAGGTCATGGCTGAAAAAGACATAGGCTCGCTGGTTGTGATGTCGTATGGTGATTTGGTTGGCATGCTCACATTTCGCGAAGTGATTGCCCAGCTGGTTAAAAACAAAGGCGTGGTGGGCACCAGCACCGTTAGGGCTGCCATGGACGACGCGCCACTGACTTGCACCGGTGAGACCGATCTAGACGAGGTGCGCCGCATGATGTTGGAGCGGCATGCCCGCTACTTGCCCGTGATGGACGCCAGTATGCTACTGGGCGTGATCAGCTTTTACGATGTGGCCAAAGCCGTGGTCGATAGCCAAAACTTTGAGAACAAGATGCTCAAGGCTTACATCCGTGATTGGCCAGATGCCGGTGACGACTAGCCGCTCGCAAATTAAAGTCTGATCATCAGCTGGCCACAGGGCTTGTCAACACAACACAAATAAGCGCGCTCATGGTCGATAATATCGGCTATGAGCGGCAATACATTTGGACAACTATTCGCAGTCACCAACTTTGGTGAATCCCACGGCCCAGCCATTGGCTGTGTGATAGACGGCTGCCCACCGGGCATGGCCTTGTCGGTTGATGACATTCAGCCAGACCTAGACAGACGTCGCCCTGGCACCTCAAAATTTGTTACACAGCGTAACGAGCTAGACCAAGTTGAGATTTTGTCTGGCGTTTACCAGGGCTTGACCACTGGCACACCCATTGCGCTGATGATTCGCAATACCGACCAGCGCTCCAAAGATTACGGTGATATTTTGCAGACCTTTAGGCCAGGTCATGCCGACTACACCTATATGCACAAATACGGTCTGCGTGACCCACGCGGCGGCGGGCGTTCTTCAGCGCGCTTAACCGCGCCCATGGTAGCCGCAGGAGCTGTGGCTAAAAAGTGGTTGGCTGCGCAGTATGGCGTGGTGATAAAAGGCTGCATGACGCACATTGGCGATGAGGTGATTGGTTTTGAAGACTGGGCACACGTGGTTAACAACCCGTTCTTTGCGCCTATTGCCGATACCACCCAGATTGAAAATTACATGAACGCCTTGCGCAAATCAGGCGACTCGTGCGGTGCGCGTTTGCGCGTGGTGGCCAGCCATATGCCGGTAGGTTTGGGTCAGCCATTGTTTGACAAACTCGACGCCGACATTGCCTACGCCATGATGGGTATCAACGCAGTAAAGGGTGTGGAAATTGGTGCAGGTTTTGCCAGTGTGACGCAGCGCGGTAGCCAGCACGGCGACAGCTTGCGCCCAACTGGTTTTGTGGGCAACAACGCTGGTGGCGTGTTGGGTGGCATTAGCACAGGCCAAGACTTAGAGGTCAGTATTGCCATCAAACCTACCAGCTCTATTTTGGTGGCGCGCGACACCATCAATTTGCAAGGTGAAGCGACCGAGGTGGTGACCAAGGGACGGCATGACCCGTGCGTGGGTATCCGTGCCACGCCTATTGCAGAGGCCATGCTGGCCTTGGTTGTGATGGAGCACGCCTTGGCCCATCGTGCACAGTGCGCCGATGTGCAGGTGAGTACGCCAAACATCTCGGCCCAGTGACGCACCGCACGCCAAGGCTTATGTAATGCCCAGTTGGCTGCGCCGTCCATCGGCCAATGCTGCTTGGCCTTTTGCAGCGCTGTCGGCGAGCTATTTCGCCCACATTGGATTTTTCAACCCTTACTTGCCGCTGTGGCTGCAAGACCAAGGCTTCAGTTTGCTGGCTATCAGCGTGCTTATATCCGTACAAGCCGCAACCCGCATGTTTGCACCCTATGCCTGGGGCTGGCTTAGCGACACCACTGGCGAGCGCGTGAAGTTGCTGCGTGTGGGCGGCACTGTGGCATTGGGTTTGTCGTTGTTACTGTGGTGGCCCATGACGTGGCAGTCGTTGCTCATTGTGTTGTTTTTTATGTTTACCGCAACCAGTGCCATGATGCCCATGAGTGAGGCTGCGTTGGCGCACTTGGTCACGGTAGATGGTCGGTTTGACCCCAAGCGCTATGGGCGTGTACGCGTGTGGGGTTCGGTTGGTTTTTTTGTAACCGTGCTGTTTGCCGGCACGTGGTTTGAGCGCCAAGGCATGAGCGCATTTCCCATCTGGACCAGTGCGACTTTGCTGGCTGTTGTGGTGTCTGTGTGGTGGTTATCGGACATCAAAGAAGACATACCCGTGGGACAGGCCAAGGTCTCTTTGCGGGCGGCTTTTCAACAACCGGGTGTAACGTGGTTGTTTGCAGCTGTCTTCTTTCACGTTTTAGCCCACGTGGGCGGTTACGTATTTTTCTCGCTATACCTAGACTCGTTGGGTTACAGCAAATCGGTCATAGGCGTGATGTGGGCGCTGGCCGTGGTGGCCGAGATGGTGTGGTTCACCACGCAGTCGCGCTGGCTGCCCATGTTCAGCCTAACGGGCTGGTTGCTGGTGGCAGCGGCCGCAAACACGTTTCGTTTTGGCGTCACAGCCACCATGGCTGACTTGTGGTGGGCCGTCGTCATTGCACAAGTCATGCACGCCCTTACGTTTGCTGCGCACCATACGGCTTGTATTGCCCTGCTGTCGCACTTTTTCCCAGGCAGGTTGCGCGGGCGCGGTCAAGCCATGTACGCCACCATTGGCTATGGGATGACTGGCGTGTTGGGTGGCTTGGGTGGTGGCTTGCTGAGTACCCACTACGGGCTGAGCAGCGTGTTTTGGGTATCCACTGCGAGCGCGGCCATGGCTTTTTATTTGGTCTTGCGCTTGCGACGAGTCACCATGTCCAAGGCATTTTAAAGTCTTAAATAATTTAAACTCTCACACATTAGGCAACCAAGCAAGGCAAGCGCTCATGACAAAAATACTCGTACTCAACGGCCCCAACTTAAACCTATTGGGTCAACGCGAACCTGCTGTGTATGGCTCTGCCACGCTGGCAGACGTACAAGTGCTGTGCCAAACAGCCTGCGATCTCGCTGGCGTGGACTTGGAGTTTGTGCAAAGCAACCACGAAGGCGAGTTGGTCGACGCCTTGCACCGCGCCGGTCGCGAACAAGCCGCTGGTGAGTTGTTGGGCGTGGTGTTCAACGCAGGTGCTTACACCCACACCAGCGTGGCCTTGCACGACGCCATCAAAGGCGCTCAAGTGACCGTTGTTGAGCTGCACATCAGCAACGTTCATGCGCGCGAAGTATTTCGCCACCACTCCTTTTTGTCACCTGCGGCCAAGGCCGTCATGGCAGGCTTTGGTGTGCAAGGCTACCCACTGGCCATCGCTGGCTTGTTGCAGATGGCTGGCCAAGCCAAGTCTTAAAACACATCAATGCGCAACGACAAGTCATTGGCAGCAAGCCAGTAGCAACTCTCGAGTTGCAACGTGCACGTGGCTTGAACTTCAAGCGGGCTTGGGTCTGGCCGACGCCAAACGTCTAGCTCAACGACGCCTCAATCGCATTCACCAATGCATCTACCGCCTCGTCTGTGGTGTCCCACGAGCACATGAAGCGACAGCCGCCGCCGGCGATGAACTCATAAAACCGCCAACCGCCTGTTTGCAGTTTGTCTATGGCGGTTTGTGGCAGGTTGACGAATACGCCGTTGGCTTGTGTGGGGGCTAGCAGTGACAAGCCCTCTAGAACCTCTAGTTTGCTGCGCAGGCGTTGTGCCATGGTGTTGGCGTGGCGTGCATTGCTGAGCCACACGTCGTCTTGCAACATGCCCAGCCATGGCGCAGAAATAAAACGCATTTTGCTGGCCAGTTGTCCGGCTTGCTTGACGCGGTAGGCAAAGTCTTCGCTCAGGTGCTTGTCAAAAAACACCACGGCTTCGCCAACAGGTAGGCCATTTTTGGTACCACCAAAACACAGCACATCAACACCCGCCCGCCACGTAATGTCGCTGGGGTGGCAGCCCAAGGTGGCCACGGCGTTGGCAAAGCGTGCGCCGTCCATGTGCAGTTTGAGGTGACGGCGTTTGGCGATGGCGGCGATGGCGCGCACTTCTTCCACCGAGTAAATAGTTCCCAGCTCAGTGGCTTGCGTGATGGATACCACTTTGGGTTTTGGATAATGCAAGTCTGTGCGTTTGGTGACTATGGCCTCAATTGCATCTGGTGTGAGTTTGCCGTGCTGGCCTGCCTCACCACCGGCATCAGCCACCAACAGTTTGGAGCCGTTCGAGAAAAACTCCGGGCCGCCACACTCGTCGGTTTCTATGTGAGCCACCGGCGAGCACACCACCGAGTGGTAGCTCTGGCATAGGCTGGCCAAGGCCAGCGAGTTGGCTGCTGTGCCGTTGAATACAAAGTAAATATCACAGTCGGTTTGAAACAAGTTGCGCAACGATTCTGACACTTTATGCGTCCACTCGTCGTCGCCATAAGCGGGCGCATGCCCGCTGTTGTTGGCCTCAAGAAACCAGTGTGCAGCAGGGCCACACATGCCTGCATAGTTGTCGCTGGCGAAATGCTGTTTCAGATGGGTAGGGTATGTGAGGGCGTTCATATGGCAACCTGTTCTTCAAGCTTGTCTTCAACATAGCTGGACAGCGGCATACAGCTGCAAAACAAATTGCGGTCACCGTAGACGTTGTCGATACGTCCAACGGGCACCCAATACTTGGATTGCAGCAGACTGGCCATGGGGTAGGCAGCACGTTCACGGCTGTAGGTGTGTTGCCACTCACTGCCAGACACGGCTTGCGCGGTGTGCGGGGCGTTGATGAGTGGGTTGTCGTCTTGCGGCCATACGCCAGTCTCGACCATGCGGATTTCTTCGCGAATGGCTTTCATGGCTGCAATAAAGCGGTCTAGCTCTTGCAAGCTTTCGCTTTCTGTGGGCTCGACCATCAAGGTGTTGACCACCGGAAACGAGAGCGTTGGTGCATGGAAGCCGTAATCTATCAAGCGTTTGGCCACATCTTCGGCTTGAATGCCGATGGTATCTTTAAAGTGGCGCAAATCCAAAACACACTCGTGTGCCACCAGGCCGCTGTCGCTGGCGTACAGCGTGGGAAAGTGGTCACGCAGTTCATGGCTGATGTAGTTGGCACCCAAAATAGCGATTTGCGTGGCGCGCTTGAGGGCGTCTGCGCCCATCATGCGGCAGTACATCCAACTGATGGGCAGTACCGCTGCGTTGCCCAAAGGTGCTGCAGATACAGCGCCCACCACACCGTCAATGCCGCTGGTGGCGTGGCTTGGCAAGAAAGGCGCTAGGTCAGCAACCACGCACACTGGGCCGACGCCTGGGCCGCCACCGCCGTGGGGAATACAAAACGTTTTGTGCAAGTTGAGGTGACTCACGTCGCCGCCAAACTCTCCCGGTGCAGCCACGCCGACCAAAGCGTTCATGTTGGCACCGTCTACATACACGCGCCCGCCGTGGGCATGCACCAAGGCGCACAGCTGTTTAACTTGGGTCTCGAACACCCCGTGTGTGCTGGGGTAGGTGATCATGGTGGCCGCCAAGTTGGCGCTGTGTTTGTCACACTTGGCTTGCAAGTCGGCCATGTCCACATTGCCGGCTTCGTCGCAAGCCACCACCACCACTTGCATGCCAACCATTTGCGCGCTGGCAGGGTTGGTGCCGTGGGCGCTGGCAGGAATCAAGCAGATGTTGCGCTGGCTATCGCCTTTGGAGGCGTGGTAGGCCTTGATCGCCAATAAGCCTGCATACTCGCCTTGGCTGCCCGCATTGGGTTGCAAGCTGATGGCTGCATAGCCTGTGGCCTGACACAACCATTCGCGAAGCTGTTCATCCAGCAAGGCATAGCCTTCGCGTTGCGAGGCTGGTGCGAACGGGTGAATGTTGGCAAATTGTGGCCAAGTGACGGGAATCATTTCGCTGGTGGCGTTGAGCTTCATGGTGCAACTGCCCAGCGGAATCATGGTGCGGTCTAACGCCAAGTCTTTGTCGCTGAGCATGCGTATGTAGCGCAGCATGGAGGTTTCAGAGTGGTGGCTGTTAAACACCGCATGCGTGAGGAAAGTGCTGGTACGTGACAGCGCACTTGGAATGAGCGGCTCAATGTTGCTGGCCAACACCTCAATGCTTGGGATGCTGTGCCCCTCGTTTGCAAAGACACGCCACAGCAACTCAATGTCTGCACGGGTGGTGGTTTCGTCCAGTGAGATGCAGATGTTGCCTGCACGTACACGCAGGTTGGCGCCTTGGTCTAAGGCTTTCGCCAGCAGCGCTGGGGTCTGGCCGTGGGTGTGTATCGTCAAGGTATCAAACGCGCTCAGCGTAGCCATTTGCGTGCCAACTTGCACCCCCAGCTGTTGCAAGCCTTTGGCCAAAATAGCGGTGTACGTGGCGACGCGTGATGCAATACGTTTGAGGCCAACTGGGCCGTGGTAAACCGCATACATGCTGGCCACGACAGCTGGCAGCACTTGCGCGGTGCAGATGTTGCTGGTGGCTTTTTCGCGGCGTATATGCTGCTCGCGTGTTTGTAGTGCCAAGCGGTAGGCAGGCTTGCCGTGCTTGTCAACGCTGGTGCCTACCAATCGACCAGGCAGCGAGCGTTTGAACGCATCGCGACATGACATAAATGCCGCGTGCGGGCCGCCGTTGCACATGGGCATACCAAAACGTTGGGTGTTGCCCACCACAATGTCGGCACCAAACTCGCCTGGGGCTTTGAGCAGCGTCAGTGCCAGCAGATCAGTGGCTACAATCAGCACGGCTTTTTTGCTGTGTATCGCCTGGGCTGCTGCACCCAAGTCGTCAATGCGCCCGCCAGTGCTGGGGTACTGGGCCAGTGCAGCAAAGTAATCGTCACCTGCCAATGCTGCGTCCCATTGTTCTGACGTGTGGGCCAGCTTGACAATAATGCCAAGCGGCGCGGCGCGGGTTTGAATGACTTCAATGGTTTGTGGGTGCGCATCGCCTGACACCACAAAGGTTTGCGATTTGGTTTTGACCGAGCGCAAGGCCAAGGTCATGGCCTCGGCTGCAGCGGTGGCCTCATCCAACATGGAGGCATTGGCAATGTCCATACCGGTGAGGTCTGTCACCATGGTTTGGAAGTTTACCAAGGCCTCCAAGCGACCCTGCGAAATCTCGGCTTGGTACGGCGTGTAGGCGGTGTACCAAGCTGGGTTTTCTAAGATGTTGCGCAGTACCACTCCAGGCGTGTGTGTGCCGTAGTAGCCTTGGCCAATAAAACTTGTCAGCACGTGGTTGTTGTTGGCAATCGCCAGCAGCTCAGCCAAAGCGGCCGCCTCAGGCAGCGCTGGCGGCAACACCATGGCCTGCTTGCGCGCAATGCTAGGCGGCACGATGGCATCCGTCAGTGCATCCAATGACGCCATGCCAATAGCCTTGAGCATCAATGCCTGCTGAGCCGCATTGGGCCCTGTATGACGTTGTTCAAACTCACCGGCGTTTTCTAAAAGTGACAGTAATTGCATAACAAACACATTGGTAGCTGCGTTAATTGGGGTCAGATCCCAATTAATCGCAGGCGCTGACGAGTCGGAAGGAGGTTAATTGGGATCTGACCCCAATTAACTGAACTGCATTGGGTTTAAGCGGAGAAGGAGCCGTAGGAGGTTTCGTCCATCAGGGCATCGAGCTCAGCGGGGTTGCTGAGTTTGACTTTGAAGAACCAGCCAGTGCCCAGTGGGTCGGTGTTGGCCAGTGACGGGTCATCGCGCAATACCTCGTTGACTTCGGTAATTTCACCTGACACGGGCATGTACACGTCGGCGGCAGCTTTAACGGACTCCACCACGCCGGCTGTGGCTTTCTGCTCGAATGTTGCGCCGACTTCTGGCAGTTCAACGAAGACGACGTCGCCCAGCGCGTCTTGCGCGTGGTGCGTAATGCCGACGGTGGCGATGTCGCCTTCAATGCTGAGCCATTCGTGGTCTTCGGTGTACTTAATCATGGGGTTTCCTTGGTTGAAATGTGAAGCGAGGTAAAAAGGTAGCGCGTTTGTTGCAGCTTGTGTGTTGACAGATCTAGGCTGTGCTTAGCCACGGTGGTAGTTGTTGGGTGTGAAGGGCATGGCGCTCACGGTCATGGCCACCAGCTTGCCTCGAACCACGGCGTTGACTTGGGTGCCAATAACCGCATGGGCAACACCCA
>CALBWZ010000309.1 GCA_937893415.1 uncultured Comamonadaceae bacterium
GGCGTTTGAATTTCTAAGTCGTCGTAATGAGCTTGTGTCATGCGTGTATCCCGAAGGCCATGTCGGGCTGGGTATAAATAAGGTGAAAAGGGAGTTCTTAAGCCAACCAGCGCTTGCGGCGCTTGTAGCTCTTGACGTCTTTGAAGGATTTGCGCTCGCCACCACCCATGCCTAGGTAAAACTCTTTCACGTCTTCGTTGTTGCGCAAGTCAGCGGCAACGCCGTCCATCACGATACGTCCCGACTCCATGATGTAGCCGTAGTCGGAGTACTTCAGTGCCATGTTGGTGTTTTGCTCGGCAATCAAAAACGTCACGCCTTCTTTGGTGTTGAGGTCTTTCACAATTTCAAACACCTCTTCTACGATCTGCGGCGCCAAGCCCATAGACGGCTCGTCCAGCAGCACCACACTGGGGCTGGCCATGATGGCACGCCCAATCGCACACATTTGTTGCTCACCGCCAGAGGTGTACGCCGCTAAAGAAGAACGGCGTGTCTTGAGGCGAGGAAAGTAGTTGTAAACCTTCTCTAGGTTGGCTGCAATTTCAGCCTTGTCTGTGCGCGTGTATGCACCCGTTAAGAGGTTCTCTTCAATGGTTAAGTGGGCAAAGCAATGCCGCCCTTCCATGACTTGAACCACACCGCGCTTCACAAGGTCAGACGGGGTTAGGTTTTCAATGCGTTCGCCGCGCAGCTCAATTGAGCCTTTGGTCACCTCACCGCGCTCCCCTTTTAACAGGTTGGAAATGGCACGCAGCGTGGTGGTCTTACCCGCGCCATTACCACCCAAGATGGCAGCAATTTGGCCTTTTTGGACTTGCAGCGACACGCCTTTCAGCACCAAGATGACATGGTTGTAAATGACCTCAATGCCGTTGACGTTGAGGACGGTTTGTTCGGCGCTGGCCGGGGTGGTGCTGTCGTTCATAGAGTCTTTCTGCTAAGCACGAAAAAAGAGGGGGCTTGTGTCAAGCCGCTTAAGTCAATTGGTTGTAAGGCGCAAGTGTTTAAGCGGTTTGACACAAGGGCCTGGGCGCGTCGCGTGCCGCACAAGCCGGTGCGAATACCCACCGCAGGCTTAAAGCCTGTGGTGGGCATAGACTCAAGCGATCAAGAGCTGCAGTCAGTTGCAGGACGACGCTTCAGGCCTTTTCCTGCTGCGTATTTGTCAGCAGCGGCTTTGACCATGGGGTTGATGATGGCCATGTCTGCCTCTAACCAGTCAGAGGTGAAGACCCACTTGGTGCCGTCCCATGTGTGTACGCGCGCAGCGCCCGCACCCATGTGGTCTTTACAAGAGGTAGACACTGGCTTCATCACGCCTTTCATACCAATTTTCTTGATTTGAGCTTCTGTGATGTCTAGGTTCTCCAAGCCCCAACGCATTTCTGCGCCAGTCACCACCTTGTTGCCGTATTTGACTTGCGCTGAACGCACGCCTTCAACCGCCATGGCCGCTGCTACCAGTCCGCGCATGTACAGCACTTGGCCTACTTCTTCTTTAGGACCTGTGCCGTTGCCTTTGCCGTGTAGTTTGCTCAAGACTTCCTTGACCACATCTGCGTTTGGCTCAGCGCCGTGTTGCAATGCCAAGGCGTTGTAACCTTTAGCGCCAGCAGCCACGTCTTTCACATCAGGTTCTGCACCTGACCACCACACGCCGTACATTTGCTCGCGGGGGTAGCCAGTGGCTTGTGCTTCCTTGATGGCGGTAGAGTTCATGACACCCCAACCCCACAGCAACACGTAATCAGGACGGTCGCGACGCACCTTTAACCAGGTTGCTTTTTGTTCCACACCAGGGTGTGTAACAGGCAGCATCAAGGCTTTAAAGCCGTGCATAGCAGCACGCATTTCCAACATGGGAATAGCTTCTTTGCCGTATGGGCTGTCGTGGTAAACCAAACCAATGGTTTTGCCCTTGAGCTTGTCCATGCCGCCGGCTTTGGCGCCGATGTGTTGGATCAATACGTCAACAGCTGTCCAGTAGGTACCCACCAATGGGAAGTTCCACTTGAAGACGCCGCCGCCAGCAGACTCGCTGCGGCCA
>CALBWZ010000310.1 GCA_937893415.1 uncultured Comamonadaceae bacterium
CCACTTTGAATTTGAACCTGCTCAACTCAATTAAGAGCCAGCAAATCCTCGTATCTTTTAAGCTTCACCGCGATCAGCGAAGCCTTCGATTATGACACACTTTTCAGTGTGTCTGCAAATAATTTAGGGTTTTTACTCATTTTATTTGCTGCCATCACATGTAGTCAGGGACTGTTTGTTATGGCTCTTTACTTTTCCTAACCTTGTAAAACAAAGCGTCGTTAAAAGCGCAGCCTTGCAGTGTACAACACAATTTCAGGCCCTGTCAAAGCTTCACGAAAATATTTTTAAGGATTACTGAACAAATAAGCCGTCGATTGGTAAACGCCTGTGACGCCGCTTGGTCAACGCAAACAAAGCATTGCCGATAGCCGGGGCAAGCGGCGGCACCCCTGGTTCTCCAACGCCTGAAGGCGCTCGCAAGCTGCTAACAATATAGGTCTTTACTACCGGTGTTTGTGCCAGTTTTAGCATGGAATAACCTGTGAAGTTGCTCTGCATTACTGCGCCTGCATCTATGTCTATTTGCCCATAAGCGACAGCCGTTAATGCAAACACCACCGAGCCTTCCATCTGCTGCGCAACCGTGGTTGGATTGATCACCACACCGCAGTCAATAGCGCAGTGCACTTCTAGAACGCGCCACTGGTTATCTGAGACAGCTTGAACACGCGCAACCTGCGCCACGATTGAACCAAACGATTCGTGCAATGCCACACCCAATGCTTGATCGCCTGGTAAAACTTGGCCCCAATTTGCTGCCTGCGCAGCACTGCTCAATACCGCTAAGTGTCTCGGCGCATGTTGTAACAAGTCGCTGCGGAACGCAACCGGATCTTTTTTAGCCGCGTAGGCCAACTCATCTATAAAAGACTCAGAGAAAAATGCATTGTGTGAATGCCCGACAGAGCGCCAAAAACCAACAGGAACACCACTGCTCGTAGCTGTATGGGCCATATGTTGATGCTTGAAGTCATACGGCAGGTCAAACAACCCTTGAGCCGTGGTTTTGTCTGGCATGTCGACAGGGCCAGCCAGCAAAGGCAAGGCCCTGGCCATCCATCGCGGTGAGATGGCATCTCCGGCAGAGTCAATTTTCAAGCCATCGACAGTGCCGTCTGCGCCAAGGCCAGCCGACAAAGTCGCCACCTGCATAGGGCGGTAATAATCGTGACGCATGTCCGACTCGCGCTCCCACAACAATTGAACAGGCTGGCCCGGCATGGCCATGGCCACTCTAACGGCCTGCGCCACGAAGTCGACTTCTAAACGACGGCCGAAGCCGCCGCCCAACTGCGTCACGACAAGCTCCACTTGCTCAACATCAATGCCGGCCACTTGAGCGGCCTTGGCTCTAACCATGGTGGGCACTTGGGTAGGCACCCACAGTTTCAATGTGCCGCCAATCAGCTGCGCCGTGCAGTTCATGGGCTCCAATGTAGCGTGTGCCAAATATGGTGCTTCGTAAGTGACAGCAAGTTGGCTAGCAGCATTTGCCTGCCAAGCCACTGCATCGCCTTTGTCGTAAAAAGCATAGCCGTCCCGGGCTTGAACAGCGGCCCGCAGTTGCTGGGCTATGGCTTGGGTGCTTGGCGGTGTCCCAACACCCGGAGCCCAGGTCACTTCAACCGCATTGGCACCTTGCATAGCTTGCCACGTTGTTCGGGCAACCACCGCAAAGCCCCCAGCACGCTGCGCGTCTGGCGGGAACTGCACCACTTGCATGACGCCTGGCAATTCGGTGGCGGGGGCCACGTTTAGGGACGCGACGTCACCAGACAGCGTTGGGGCCATTCTCGCCACCGCAAATACCATTCCTAGCACCCGCACATCGGTACCGAATGTAGCTTGCCCATTGACTTTAGAAGGAACGTCCAATCTTGGCGTAGGTTGGCCTAAGGAAGGTCTGCAGAACCCTCGCGCCAGCGGGAGTTGAGGTTTAAAAGTTCA
>CALBWZ010000311.1 GCA_937893415.1 uncultured Comamonadaceae bacterium
ATCCTTGGGCATCAGTTCGCGGCGGTATTTTTGTGTCCACCACATCAGCAACACACCCGTGACAAACGTGGCGGCAAACCCTATAAGCCATATTTCTTGCAGGCGATGCTCGTCTGCCCACCAAGACCATGCCCACGGCACCCAAAACGTGACTGAGAAAACCAACAACACGCGGGACAGCGCAGCAAGTACGGGCTTAAAATCATACATACGCGCTGTTAGCCGAAGAAAGTAGCGCTGACTTGGAACAACTTTTCCACGTCTCGCACGTAGCGCTTGTTGGGGATAAAGACAATGATGTGGTCATTCTCTTGCACCAGCGTGTCGTGGTGGGGCATGAGCACCACCGAATCTTTGCCCTCGCCACGCACAATTGCGCCAATACTGGCGTCTTTGGGCAGTTTGATTTCCTCCAAGCGCCGCCCTACCAATTTAGACGTTTTAATGTCGCCGCGGGCTACGCCTTCCAGTACCTCTGCGGCGCCACGGCGAAGGCTGTGCACAGCGGCCACGTCACCCCGGCGCAAGTGCGCTAGCAACTCGCCAATAACAGTCTGAGCAGGAGAAATAGCAACATCAATGGTGGAGCCCTCCATCATTTCAGCGTAAGCCCGCCGATTGATCAGCGCCATTACGCGCTGCGCGCCCATGCGCTTGGCCAGCATGGCCGACATGATGTTGTCTTCATCGTCGTTGGTCAGTGACAAGAACACATCCATCTCACCCACGTTTTCCTCTTGTAGCAGGTCCGCGTCGGCCACGTCGCCTTGCAATACCAATACGACACTCGGCAACTGCTCGGCCAAATATTCGCAGCGTTTTTTGTCTCGCTCAATGATTTTGACATGGTACTTGGCGGCCAAACTTTTAGCCAAACGCATTCCCACGCGCCCGCCGCCGGCAATCATGATGCGCTGCACGGGCTGGTCACGCTTGTGTAGGGCAAACAACACGTCGCGCAGCTTTTGCTTGTCGGCTAGCACAAACACCTCGTCACCCTCAAGAATCCTAGTGTTGGCCTTGTTGGGCACGGCATAACCGTGGCGGTAAATAGCCACCACGCGCATTTCAGCAGCAGGGAACAGCTGTTTAAACTCACCCAAGGTGTGTCCAGCCAGCGCACTGCCAGACACCGCGCGCACGGCCACCATGCTGGCGCGCTCTTGTGAAAAGTGCAGCACTTGCAGGGCTTCGGGGTATTGAATGAGTTGGTGGATGTAATTCATCACCGACTCTTCCGGGCAAATCACGTGATCAACGGCAAAACCGCTTCGCGTGAGCAACTCGTCGCCCTCGTTGAATTCGCTAGAGCGCAGCCTCGCAATGGTGGTGGGTATGCCAAACACGTCGTGTGCCACTTTGCACACCACCAAGTTGGTCTCGTCCATGGCTGCGCACGCAATGACCATGTCGGCATCTTCCGCACCAGCTTGGCGCAGCACAGACGGCTGAATGCCGTTGCCCACCACGCCGCGCAGATCCAGCCGGTCCTCTAGGTCACGCAGTCGCCCCGCGTCGGTATCAATCACCGTGATGTCGTTGCGCTCAGACACCAAACTCTCGGCTACGCTTTCACCCACGCGGCCGGCTCCAAGAATAATAATCTTCATAGCCAGCGATTTTAGGGGTTCAAATGGTGATTTGGGCCATTTGAGAGTCGACTTGAGGGTTTAAGTGGCCAAAGCACGCTGAATTAGAATTTTTTGCACGTCGGATGTTCCTTCGTAAATTTGGCACACACGCACATCGCGGTAAATACGCTCCACCGGAAAATCGCTGACGTAGCCATAGCCGCCATGTATTTGTATGGCTTGCGAACACACCTGCTCAGCCATTTCACTCGCAAATAATTTGGCCATAGCAGCCTCTTTTAGGCAAGGCATGCCAGCATCACGCATGGCGGCTGCATGCAGGGTGAGCGCGCGCGCGGCCTCTAACTGTGTGGCCATTTCTGCCAACTTGAAGCCAACAGCCTGGTGGTTGAAGATGGTTTGTCCAAATGTCTCGCGCTGTTTGGAG
>CALBWZ010000312.1 GCA_937893415.1 uncultured Comamonadaceae bacterium
CAATGCGCTCACCGCGCAACCGAATGATATCGTCGGGTGTGATGTCACCCGTGCAGTAAATGCCATCAAAACACGAAGCGTCAAAGCCAGTGAGCTTTGGGTTCAGTGAGGCAACAGCGTTTTTGAGGCCTTGCACGTCTTGGTAAATCAGTGCGTCACAACCAATCACTTTGCAAATTTCGTCAATAGTTTTGCCGTGTGCAACCAGTTCTTCTGAGCTTGGCATGTCAATACCGTACACATTGGGAAAGCGCACTGGCGGTGCAGCGCTGGCCAAATATACTTTTTTAGCACCTGCGTCACGGGCCATTTGCACGATCTCGCGGCTGGTGGTACCACGAACAATGGAGTCGTCTACAAGCAGCACATTGCGGCCTTTGAACTCAGACGCAATCACGTTGAGCTTTTGGCGCACAGAGCGCTTGCGCACTGCCTGCCCTGGCATGATAAAAGTGCGACCCACGTAACGGTTTTTAACAAAACCCTCGCGGTAAGGCTTGCCCAACAAATGCGCCAGTTGCATGGCGCTCGGGCGTGATGACTCTGGGATCGGAATCACCGAGTCAATTAGGTCTGGCGAAATGGTGGAGATCACACGCTGGGCCAGGGTTTCACCCATGTTTAAACGTGCTTGGTACACCGACACGCCGTCTAACTGCGAGTCTGGCCTGGCCAAATAAACATACTCAAACAAGCAGGGGAAATGGGCCGAGGTCTCGCTGCACTGCTGCGCGTGCACCTGACCTTGCATATCAATAAACACCGCTTCGCCGGGGTCTATGTCACGCACCAGGGTATGGCCTGTGCCCTCGAGCGCGACCGACTCGCTGGCCACCATGGCTGTACCTACACCTTGACCTAAGCACAGCGGGCGAATACCAAATGGATCACGAAAAGCCACCATGCCGTGACCGGCGATGAGTGCGACAACGGCGTAAGAGCCCTTCAAGCGCTTGTGCATGCGCGTGACTGCCGCAAACACATCTGCAGGCTTTAGAGGTAGACCTCGCGTAGCGATGTCTAGTTCGTGAGCCAACACGTTGATCAATACTTCGGAATCAGAATCGGTGTTGATGTGGCGGTGGTCAGTGCTGAACAGCTCGGCTTTTAGGGCGTGCGCGTTGGTGAGGTTGCCGTTGTGCGACATCACCAAACCAAAAGGAGCGTTGACGTAAAAAGGCTGGGCCTCCTCTTCGCTATTGGCGTTGCCAGCCGTGGGGTAGCGCACTTGCCCCAAGCCCACATTGCCTGGCAAGGCGCGCATATCTCGGGTACGAAATACATCGCGCACCATGCCCTTGGCCTTGTGCATGAAAAACTTTTGACCTTGTTGTGTCACTATGCCTGCGGCGTCTTGGCCGCGGTGCTGCAACAGCAACAAGCCGTCATATATCAGTTGATTAACCGGAGCGTTACTGACCACGCCAACAATGCCACACATTTATGGAATCAACCTTTCAATCGCCTGTGGCAACACAGGCTTTAGTAATACCAACACAGATTGCAACAACTGCCCCCCGTTGGAACTTGCCCACCAGGGTTCGGTTTGTAGCTTCAAAATCAACACAATCAGTGTGCAAGCGAGCAACACCACCAAGGCGCGAACGATGCCAAACAACGCACCCAACGACCTATCAGTTGGGCGCAAGCCGGAGGAGCTGATCCAACGGCGAAAAGTTGAAGCAACAAAGCCGCCTACAAACACAAACACCACAAACACCACGACATAGCGCACCACAACCGACACCAAACCTGAACCGCCTAAAGCTGGCGCCCATTGGGCAATAAGTGGTGCCAACAAACTGGTGGCCGTTAAGGCGAACAACCAGTTGGCAATCGCCAAAATTTCATACACCAAACCCCGCCATGCGCCCCAAACCAGTGATAACACCAGCATGAGTGCCATGGCGATGTCTAGAACTGACCAACTGACGAAAGTCATACGCCGTTAAAACGTCAGAACACGTGCTTCTAACTTCAACAGCTGAACGCGGTCTATGAAGTTTTGCAGCTCAACGGCATGATCAAACGGGCCGACGCGCACTCGGACAAATTTCAACCCATTGCTTTGAATGACCTGGGTGTATGTGGTGATGCCAGCACGCTCTAAACGCAGGCGCACTTCACGTACACGCTCTGCATCATTGAAAGAACCCACCTGAATCACGCGACGCTTGCCGTCATTGGGGTAGTCAGTAGCTGAGGCTGTTGTAGAAGCAGGCTTAGCAGCGGCTTTTGCCAAAGTGCCGTCCAAAATAGCTTGTGCCCTAGATGCCTCGTCTTGCTTGTCTTTGGCTGCCTGTGCTCGCTGTTCAAGTGATGCTTGCTCAGCTTGTTTGCTGGCCGTGGCTTGCGGCGTCACATCTGACTGCGTGGTCTCAACTTGCGGCTTGATTGCTTCAGCAGGCGCAACTGCAGCCGGAGCTGGCATGGCATTCACATTGGGCGCAGCAGCCACAGCCGTGGGTGCGAGCAACGGCTGCACCTCGTCTTTTGACGGTATGGCTATAGGTAAATCAACCTCCAGTGGACGTGGCTCGGTGTCAAACAACAGCGGAAAACCCACAATGGCAATGGCCACCAACAGGGCAGTTCCAACCAAACGGTATTGCGCACGACGCCTGATGGTCTCTACGCTGTCACTGTCACGCCCAGCACTGGCAGATTTACTAAACTTAAACATAGGGTGTAAAGCGCACTAAATGGGTTAGCAAGGGCTTCAAGGCTATGGCCGCACATGGGGTTGATGCCAGTTCAACGAACTCAAGCTTTGAGGTGTTTGGCCTCTAAACGGGGTATGCC
>CALBWZ010000313.1 GCA_937893415.1 uncultured Comamonadaceae bacterium
GCCTGCGTTGGTTAGAGGTGCGGTGGGCCTGGGCCAGTTGGGTGGCGATGTACCCAGCGTGCCTGACCAAGGCGTGTTGGCCGATGTGCGTCTGGCCCAGTTCAACCTGGACCTGTGGCGCAACATTCTCAGTGGGGCCGTCAACGCGGCTGCTTCAGAACCAAGCCTCACCGGTGTGGGGGGGGACACCGCTGCGATACATGCCCCAGCCGGTCTTCACAATGGTGGTGAAGGTTACGGAAACAGCGGTGTCGCCAGCGCGCTCAAGGCCTACATGCCCACCACCATGGTGGCCAGAGCTTTAGAGCTCACCGTGCAGGGACGCAGCTTCCACAACGTGGTGTTGGGCGGTGAGCGTTTAGATACGTTGTGGCGTGCCAATGTGAAGGCTGACGAGATCAACGGCTATTTGCAGTACCGCGAGCCAGACCACACCGACAGCGGGGCTGGTAATGTGTACGCGCGACTTGCGATGTTGAGTTTAAAAAAACAAGAAACGCAAGATATTGTGCACATGTTGACCGAACAACCAAGCGCAATGCCTGCACTGGATGTGGTGGTGCAGTCGCTCAACCTAGATGGGCGGGATTTAGGGCGTTTGGAGTTGCAAGCTTTCAACCGTGTGGTCGAGCGCGCGCCCAGGCAGATGGCAAATGAGTGGCGGCTCAACCGGTTGTGGCTGGATGTGCCAGAAGCCAGTTTGCGCGCCAATGGCCAATGGGCGCCCGCTCAGCCTGCCAACAACAATACCAATACAAATACCAACGTCACTGACAGCGTGGCCAGACGTACATTTTTAGATTTCGATTTAGAGTTGCGCGATGGTGGCGCATTGTTGAGTCGCTTTGGCATGCCAGGTGTGGTGCGCGGTTCTGAGGGCCGCATGACAGGTCAGGTTGCATGGCGGGGTGCGCCGACCAGTTTTGACACCCGCAGCCTAAGCGGCGCACTGGACTTGAAGGTGAGCAGTGGCCAATTCTTGAAGGCCGACCCAGGCATTGCCAAGCTGTTGGGCGTGTTGAGCTTGCAGTCGTTGCCCAGGCGTTTGTTGCTGGACTTTAGAGATGTATTTCTAGAAGGTTTTGCCTTTGATGAGGTGGTTGGCAACGCGCGCATTACCACCGGTGTCATCAGCACCAACAACTTGCGTATGGCGGGTGTCAATGCCACGGTCTTGATGGAGGGTGAGGCGTCTATGACAGACGAGACGCAGTCCCTGCAAGTGGTGGTTGTGCCGCAAGTGGATGCGGGCACGCTGTCGCTGTTGGCCGCCGCAACCAACCCTGTGATTGGTGTGGCCACCTATTTCTTGGAGCGTGTGTTTGGCCAGGCTATCACCACGGCCAACACCAAGGCTTTTCAAGTCACGGGCAGTTGGCAAGACCCACAAGTCGACGAGGTTAAGCTCACACAGCAAGACAACAAAGCGCCTGTGCAAACCATCAATATGTCCAAGCAGGCCGCAGAGGCGCTTAAGCAGTTTGGAGCTGGTGCGGCAACGGTATCGTCTCAGCCTGATCCGGCTAAGCACTTGCCCGCGCCTGCGAAATAAGCGCGTCAGTTAAGGCGTGGTTGCTGTGCAAGCCAGTCAGTCGGCTTTTTTGTCAGTTGGTGGGGTATCGTTGGGTGTGTCATCCGAGTCTATAGGCTCGCCGCCTTTTCGCCCGCTGAACATGGTCCACCACACAATGAATACAAATATCAGCAACGCGCCCAGCGCCTCAAGTATCAACAACGTCATGCCAGCAACCAGTTTTTTATCACGTGCCCAAATGACTTGGGTAGGACTTTTTATTGTAGGAATATTGGGCGGTTGTGCCGTTCAGCCTCCTCCAATGGCCCCACAAAAGCCACCAGCAGCCCCGTCGGCGCAGGCTCCCGCGGCGTCACCAGCTGTTGCGCCAGAGCCAGTTGACCAGGTCGATTTTAAAGACTTACCCGTAGACCCGGCCGTATTGCCTTGGTTTGCTTGGGATGAGCGTCAAGTCTTACCGCCGGCCAAACGCCAAGGCAGCAGCGTGTGGCAACCTGTTCGTTGGCGCGACCTGCCGGCTTGGGGTTCTGACAACTTGGAGCATGCGTGGGCTGCGTTGCTGCGCAACTGCGAGGGCGCGCCCGCACCATTAAAGCCTTACTGTGCCGCTACTCGCCAGCTCAGTATTGGCAGCACCCAAGACCGCGTGGCGTGGCTGATGCAGCAGTGGCAGCCTTACAAAGTCAGCACGCCTGGTGGCGACACCAGTGGTTTACTGACTGGTTACTTCGAGCCCATGATGCGCGGCTCAAGGCTGCGTACTGACACCCACCAAACCCCGCTGTACGCCAAACCAGACAGTTTGAAAAGCGGCACAACCTGGTACACGCGCAAAGACATGGAAGTTGATGGCGCAGCCTTAGACGACTTGCGTGGCAAAGCCATTGTGTGGGTGGCCGATCCAATTGACGCTTTGATTGTGCAAATTCAAGGCTCGGGGCGGGTGGAAATTACCGAGCCCGATGGGCGTGTGCAAGTGGCCAGACTGGCCTTTGCTGCACACAACGGCCACACCTATGCCAGTGTTGCCCGGGTGTTGCTAGACACGGGTGCTATTACCAGCCCCTCTTGGCCTGCCATCAAGGCCTGGGCGGCGGTCAACCCCAGCGATGTGCAGCGCGTGCTGTGGACCAACCCGCGAACGGTGTTTTTCAGTGAAGAAGATTTAAACAGCATGGACGCGCAAGCCGGGCCACGCGGCGCACAAGCCGTGCCGCTCACACCTATGCGATCAATTGCGGTAGACCGGTCCAGCATTGCCTACGGCACACCGGTATGGATGGTCACACGTGGCCCCACTTTTAACAGCGCTCGTTTGGTGGTGGCGCAAGACACTGGCGGCGCAATCATTGGCGCGGTAAGAGCCGACTTTTTTGCAGGCTGGGGCCCACAAGCCGCACAACTTGCCGGCGGCTTAAAACAGCCTTTGGAGCTGTGGGCGTTGTGGCCTAGAGGCTTGTAATTAGGCGTTGTTTGCAAAGCTTGTCGCCGCGTATCGTCTGCAGATACCTTTGGCGGTGACGGCGTGAGGGACTGGCTTGAAGTGTTTTCCTTGTTATTTTTTCAACAACAAATGTCCCAGTGGTATGCCGTCGGATATGTTGACCTCGCCCAACGAAAAGCTGGTGTGAATGTCTTTGACGTGCGGCAAATCTAGCAGCACTTCACGTGCCAAGCTGGCAAAGGCTTCGAGGTTGGCGGCCACCACTTGCAGCTCAAACGTTCCGGTGCCGCTGATGTAGTGGCACGACACGATTTGTGGCACCAAGGCAATGGCGGCTTCTAGTTCGCGCGCTACAAAGCCGTTGTTGCGCTCGGCATTGAGCCGCACAAAGGCCAGCACGCCCAAGCCAACTTTGTGGCGGTTGATACGCGCGTAGTAGCCGCTGATGAAGCCGCCGTCTTCCAGCGCTTTGACACGTCGCCAACAGGGCGCGGCGCTTAAGCCCACACGCTGCGCCAACTCAACGTTGCTGAGACGCCCGTCAGACTGCAGTTCTTGCAAGATGGCAACGTCAAATTTATCTAAATTTTCCATAGGGCTCTAATTTAGCAAGATTCTTGCTCAAACTGTTGTTTCCTTATCAAAAAACGCAAGCACTTACCACCCGCTCGTTTTTACACTGTACCTATGGTTTGACGCATTGGCGACGGCGCTGCGCGGCAAAACGCCAGATAAACCTATAACGCCGCGACGATAGCCCTTTGGCTGTGTAAGCGACAGGAGACAAGACCATGAATGCACCCATGCCAGAGCACGTTAGACGTGCTCTTTCCGAGGTCAGCCTCGATGACAAATACACGCTAGAGACCGGGCGGGCTTTTATGAGCGGCGTTCAAGCGTTGGTAAAACTGCCCATGTTGCAACGCGCACGCGATGCGCTGCAAGGACATAACACAGCCGGTTTTATCAGCGGTTACCGAGGCTCACCGCTTGGCTCTTACGACCAGTCCTTGCACAAGGCCAAACAGCATTTGGCACGCAACAACATAGTGTTTCAGCCAGGCGTGAATGAAGAACTGGCGGCTACTGCTTTGTGGGGCACGCAACAATTGGGTTTTGCGCCTGCTGGCTCGCAGCGATTTGATGGTGTGTTTGGTATTTGGTACGGCAAAGGCCCGGGCGTAGACCGGTGTGCCGATGTGTTCAAGCATGCCAATATGGCGGGTACCACCCCGCTTGGCGGCGTCTTGGCCATTGCGGGAGACGACCATGTGGCTAAAAGCTCAACCGCAGCCCACCAAAGCGACCATATTTTTAAAGCGTGTGGCACACCGGTTTTTTTCCCGTCTTCTGTGCAAGAAATTTTGGACCTTGGTCTGCATGGCTTGGCCATGAGTCGTTTTGCCGGTGTGTGGGCAGGCATGAAGACGATTCAAGAGATCGTGGAGTCCAGTGCCACCGTGGTTGTAGACCCGCATCGTCTCAATATTGTGTTGCCCGAATTCGACATGCCTCCAGGTGGTGTGCACATTCGGTGGCCAGATGCCGCCTTGGACCAAGAGGCACGCCTGTTTGACACCAAGTGGTACGCGGCTGTGGCTTACATCCGGGCCAACCGACTCAACCACAACGTGATTGAGGGACCGAACGACCGCTTTGGCATCATTGCCAGCGGTAAGGCCTACAACGACACGCGCCAAGCTTTGGCTGATTTAGGCTTGAACGATGCGTTGTGCCGCGAGCTTGGTATACGGTTGCACAAGGTCTCTGTGGTGTGGCCCTTAGAGTCGCAAACCACACGCGAGTTCGCCACTGGTTTGAGTGAAATTTTGGTGGTTGAAGAGAAGCGCCAAATTATTGAGTACCAGCTCAAAGAGGAGCTGTACAACTGGCGCTCAGACGTCAGACCCAATGTGTTGGGCAAGTTCGACACATCCAACACCGACGCTTCTGGCGGTGAATGGTCGCAGGCCAATCCCAGCGCCAACACGTTGTTGCGTGCAAACGCAGACCTCACACCCAGCATAGTGGCACGTGCCATCGCCAAGCGCTTGGCCGCTATGGCTCTGCCAGACGACGTGCGCGCGCGCATGAACAGCCACTTGGCCATACTGGACGCCAAAGAGCGCGCCATGACTGAGCTCGCAGCCAAAGGTGCAGTGGCCGATCGCATGCCTTGGTTTTGTTCGGGCTGCCCGCACAACACCTCCACACGTGTGCCAGAGGGCTCGCGCGCCATGGCTGGTATTGGTTGTCACTTTATGTCTGTGTGGATGGACAGAAGCACCATGGGCTTTACACAAATGGGCGGCGAAGGTGTGCCGTGGGTGGGGCAGTCTGCCTTCACCACAGAAAAACATGTGTTTGCCAACCTGGGCGATGGCACTTACTTTCACAGTGGTTCTCTGGCGATTCGCCAAAGCATTGCCGCGGGTGTCAACATCACTTACAAACTGTTGTACAACGATGCGGTGGCCATGACGGGTGGTCAACAAGTGGGCGAGCGCCCGGAAGGCCATAGCGTGCTGCAAATTGCGCACAGCCTGACGGCGGAGGGTGTGGCCAAGTTGGTGGTGGTAACAGACGAGCCAGACAAATACGACGGCATGACATTGCCGGCTGGTGTGGCGGTAGAGCACCGCGATGAGCTGGAGCGCATACAACTGGCATTTAGAGAGATGCTTGGCACAACAGTCATTGTTTATGACCAAACGTGCGCCACCGAAAAGCGCCGTCGGCGCAAGCGCGGCACCATGGTTGATCCCGACGTGCGCGTGGTGATCAACGATGCGGTGTGCGAGGGCTGCGGCGACTGCGGCGTCAAGAGCAACTGCTTGTCGGTTGAGCCTTTAGAAACACCGCTGGGCCGGAAACGCACCATCAACCAGCATTCTTGTAACAAAGACCAAAGCTGTGTCAACGGCTTTTGCCCCAGCTTTGTCAGCGTGATCGGCGCAAGCGCATCCAAGGCCAAAGTACCCGTTGCGGTTGTACAGCGTCCCAGCCCTTGGGATGGAGCCGCCTTGTCTGAGCCCGTTCAACTGACCTCGTCCCAACCTTGGGGCATGTTGGTTGCTGGTGTGGGCGGCACAGGCGTGATCACCATTGGCCAGTTGCTAGGCATGGCTGCGCACATGGAAGGCAAAGGCGTGGTCACGCAAGATGCGGCTGGCTTGGCGCAAAAAGGCGGTGCAACATGGAGCCACATTATTGTGGCCAATACCCAGGAAGACATTCACACCACACGCGTCGATATGGCTGCTGCTGATGTGATTTTTGGCTGCGACCCTATAGTCAGCGCTGGCAAAGAAACCATGACCCGCATCAAGCAGGGCCGCACGCACGTGGCGCTTAACGCGCACAGCGCGCCCACTGCCGCGTTCATACAAGACACCAATTGGCAAAACCCGGCTGACCAATGCGCGGCCCAGCTCAGCGAGGCCGTCGCGCCAGGCGATTTGAAGACGTTCAATGCCGAGCAAGTGGCCACCCAGCTGCTGGGCAACAGTATTTTTGTCAACCCTTTGGTGTTGGGCTTTGCGTGGCAACACGGCTGGGTCCCCCTGCGCAGCGAGTCGATACTGCGCGCCATGGAGCTCAACGATGTGGCGGTTAAAGACAACCAAGCTGCATTTCAATGGGGGCGTCGCTGCGCCGTGGACTGGGCGGGTGTGCAAGCATTGATGGCCCCTACGGCCACCATCAGCTTGCACCGCCGCCCCAGTCTGCAAGCCGTTATAGATTTGCGTGTGAAGTTACTGGGCGACTACCAAAACGGTGCGTTCGCCAAGCGCTACGCAGACTTGGTTGAGCAAGTGAGTCTGGCCGAGCAAGGCGTGCTGGGTCAAGCCAGCACCAAGCTCACCTTGACCGAAGTGGTGGCGACACAGCTGTACCGGATGATGGCTATCAAGGACGAGTATGAGGTCGCTAGGCTTCACGCTGACCCAGTCTTTAAAGCGCGTCTGAGTAAAGAGTTTGGCAACGATTACACCTTGAACTTTCACTTGGCCCCCCCGTTGCTGTCCAAACGCAACGTCAAAGGCGAGTTGGTCAAGACCAGCTTCGGACCCTGGATGATGGGTGCCTTCCATATGCTGGCTCGTTTTAAGGGTTTGCGTGGCACACCACTGGATGTGTTTGGCTATACCGAGGAGAGAGAAACCGAGCGCGCGTTGCGTGACGACTACATCGCCTTGGTGCAAGCGTTGTCTAAGGGTCTAACTGCCGCCAATAGAGACCAAGCCATAGAGTTGGCCAATGTGGTGGAGTCCATCAAAGGCTTTGGCCACGTGCGAGCCAGGCATATGGCACCAGCCAAAGCGCGGTGGCAGCAGCTGTGGACAGCATGGGTTTAACGCTTTGCAACAATACTGGCGCCAATTCGGGTTGGTGCCAGCCTAAAAAGGACTCTTTTTAGGGGCTCTGTAAAGGCCTTGTTCGCCCGCATACAATGCATATTGATTGTGGCGCTCATCGGCGCGCTGTTTAAACAACTGTATTTTGGAGAAACCTGTGTTTATTTCTAATGCTTACGCTCAAGCCACCGGCGGCGACACCGCATCTTCCATCATGGGCTTGTTGCCTTTGTTGCTTATGTTTGTGGTGTTGTACTTCGTGATGATTCGGCCCCAAATGAAGCGTCAAAAAGAGCACAAAGCCATGGTTAGTGCTTTATCAAAGGGCGACGAGGTCTCAACATCCAGTGGCATTCTGGGCAAAATCACCAAGGTGAGTGACTCGTTGATTTCAATTGAAATAGCAACTGGCATGGAAGTGCAAATGCAGCGCACAGCTGTGGCACAAGTGCTGCCAAAAGGCTCAGTGAAGTAATCAATGTGCCGGCTTTAGCCGGCGGCAGTTTGGAGCGCTTGTTGCGTTTCCAGCCTGCTAGCGAAAGCGGCCGCGTGTACAACGCAGCCGCTTTTTTCGCTTTATCGCCTGCTTAGCTGCCGGGCTTGTGCGCCCTCAAAAGGTGCGTGGTTGAAGGTCTTAAGACTATGAATCGTTACCCTTTATGGAAGTACTTGGTCATCGCTGTGGCGCTGATCATTGGTGCCGTGTACACCTTGCCTAATTTTTACGGTGAGGCACCAGCTGTGCAGGTCTCACCCGGAAAAACCGCGGTGCGTTTGACCAATGACACCATGGTGCGCATTGAAATAGCACTCAAAGACGCGGGCATCGCGCCCGACCGCACACACTTTGAGCCCAACTCCATCAAGACGCGTTTCGTCACCACTGACGACCAGCTGCAAGCCCGCGACGTGATTGAAAAAGCGCTCAACCCAGATGCCAGCAACCCCAGTTTTGTGGTGGCTTTAAACTTGGTGCCGCGCACGCCCGCATGGTTGGCGGCGTTGAATGCATCCCCCATGTATCTGGGCTTGGACTTGCGCGGTGGCGTGCACTTTATGTTGCAAGTTGACATGCAGGCAGCACTCACGCAAAAGCTCGACTCATTGGGCGCCGATGTGCGCACCGTGTTGCGGGACAAAAGTATCCGTTACGGCGGTATAGAACGCCAAGGCCAAAGCTTGGTGCTGCGCGCACGTGACAAGGCCACGCTTGAGGCTGCGGATGTGGCCATTGGCCAGCAGTTTACTGAGCTCGATTTGGTGCAGGGTGGTACAACGCCTAACTTGACGCTGACCGCCACGCTTAAGCCTGCCGCTGAGTTGGATATACAGGCCCAAGCACTCAAGCAAAACATCACCACACTACACAACCGCATCAACGAGCTGGGCGTGTCCGAGCCAGTCATTCAACAACAAGGCTTAGACCGCATTGTTGTGCAACTCCCTGGCGTGCAAGACACGGCGAAAGCCAAAGACATTTTGGGCCGTACCGCCACACTAGAGGTGCGCTTGGTGGATGAAAGCGCAGAGGGCCGAGCTGCCGAAAACGGCTCTGGCTTGGTGCCATTCGGTTCTGAGCGTTACTCCGACCGAGACGGGCGCGCTGTCATCGTGAAGCGCGCAGTCTTGTTGACAGGCGACAACTTAGACGACGCCCAGGCTGGCTTTGACAGTCAAACCCAAGAGCCCGCTGTCCACTTGAACTTAGACGCAAAAGGTGCGCGCATATTCAAAGACGTTACCCGCGACAACGTGGGCAAGCGCATGGCCATCTTGCTCTTTGAAAAAGGCAAAGGTGAGGTGGTTACTGCGCCCGTCATACGGACTGAAATTGGTGGTGGTCGGGTACAAATTTCTGGACAAATGACCACCCAAGAAGCGGCCGATACCTCGCTGCTGTTGCGTGCTGGCGCGCTGGCCGCTCCTATGGAGATCATTGAAGAGCGCACCATTGGTCCGTCTCTGGGCGCCGAGAACATTGCCAAGGGCTTTGACAGCGTGACCTGGGGCTTCATTGCCATTGTGATTTTCATGTGCGCTTACTACGCCTTGTTTGGCGTATTTTCCAGCTTGGCTTTGGCGTTCAACTTGCTGCTGTTGGTGGCTGTGTTGTCGCTGCTGCAAGCCACGCTAACCTTGCCAGGTATGGCGGCCATGGCGTTGGCCCTTGGTATGGCCATTGATGCCAACGTGCTGATTAATGAGCGGATTAGAGAGGAGTTGCGCGCAGGTGCCTCGCCGCAGGCTGCGATCAATGCCGGGTACGAGAGGGCATGGGGCACTATTTTCGACTCCAACATCACCACTCTTATTGCTGGGGTTGCGTTGTTGGCCTTCGGCTCAGGGCCCGTTCGTGGTTTTGCAGTGGTGCACTGTATTGGTATTTTGACCAGCATGTTCTCAGCCGTTATGTTCTCGCGCGGCGTGGTAAATTTTTGGTATGGGCGTCAGAAAAAGCTCAAAAGCGTGTCAATTGGCACCATTTGGAAGCCAAAAGCTAGCAATCCTACGACCACCAACGCCGCTACTGGTGCTGGTGTTGCCACCACCGAATAAGCCAGCACATGTGTGCAGTGACCCTCCAATCAATTAGGTTTTAAGTCATGGAATTTTTCCGAATTCAAAAAGACATTCCATTTATGCGCCATGCCTTGGTGTTGAATGCGGTGTCAGCGGCTACGTTTGTGGCGGCTGTGTTTTTCTTGGTCGTCAACGGCTTGAACTTGTCTGTCGAGTTCACAGGGGGTACGGTCATTGAGGTGGCGTATGACCAGGCCGCCGACGTGCAAGCCGTGCGAGATACGCTCACCGGCTTAGGCTATCCGGAGGTACAAGTTCAAAACTTTGGTTCTGCCAGCGATGTATTGATGCGCTTGCCAACCGCTGTTGGACAAACATCGGGTCAGCAAAGTGAGTTGGTGTTGACTGCGCTCAAGGCGGCCGATGCCAGCGTTGTGTTGCGCCGAACCGAGTACGTTGGGCCGCAAGTTGGCCAAGAACTGGTGACCAATGGCCTGTTGGCCTTGGGTGTGGTGATTGTGGGGATCATGATTTACTTGGCCATTCGCTTTGAGTGGAAGTACGCGGTTGCGGCCATCATCGCCAACTTGCATGACGTGATTATCATCTTGGGGTTTTTTGCCTTCTTCCAATGGGAGTTTTCTTTGGCGGTGTTGGCGGCTGTGCTGGCCGTGCTGGGTTACTCTGTCAATGAATCAGTGGTTATTTTTGACAGAATTCGCGAGAGCTTTCGACGTTACCGCAAGCTCTCCACTGTGCAGGTGATTGACCACGCTATTACGTCAACAATCAGCCGCACGATCATCACCCACGGGTCCACCCAGACCATGGTGCTGTCCATGTTGCTGTTTGGTGGACCCACGCTGCATTACTTTGCCTTGGCCTTGACCATCGGTATTTTGTTTGGCATTTACTCGTCGGTGTTCGTGGCCGCCGCTGTGGCCATGTGGTTGGGTATTCGTCGCGAAGACTTGGTAAAAAACAAAACCACCGTTGAGGATCCAGAAGATCCTCACTCTGGCGCTGTGGTTTAAGACCCACTGCCAGCCATGTGCTTACATGGTGAAGTCGTGTGCTTCAGTAATGTGGTGGTGTATGTGGCCATGAAAATAACGCGCTAACACGGCCTCGGTTGCCGCTTTGGCCTCAGCTCTAACGGGGCTTGCCAATGCAGCATCTACCGCCGCCCTGTCTGGGTAGCTGATTGCCAAAATCATGGGGAGTTCAGGTGCGCCATCGTCGCGCGCCTCAGCGAAACAAACCCGCACTGCCAGCACACCTGGAAAAGCCTTCCATTTGGGCAGCACCTCATTTAGAACCGCGGCTCGAAATGCCAGCGTTTGCCCGTCATTGATATGTCCTTGGAACATCGCGTACCGTGTGATCATGTGGAACAACCCGTTAATAGTAGGTGATTAAATACACCACCGACCCTATACAAGCAGGCCAGCGTGGTGAACGTTGATGTCTTGAATGCATTATTTGGCAAATGCCTCGTGTACGCCCTCAGCAAGTTTGTCGCCATGGTTAACAACAGGCACTGCCATAGCCAGCGTCGGTTGGCGCTCACGGGTTATGACTTGCTGCGTATGCCACACAGTTGTCATTTGAAATGTGTCATGTTGATGTGTTGTTTTCTTTCAAAAATTAAGTGCGTGCAATTTGCTGGAATAGCCCGCCCGGCATGCGGGCCACGCGGCCACCCAGTTCGAGCTCAAACAGCTGGGCTTGTAAGGCGGCTGCGCTCATACCAGTGCGGTCTAGCAGCTCGTCAAGGTTTAGCGGGTCAAACCCAAGGGCTTTTAACACCGGGTCTTGTGAGCTGATCGGTTCGCTTGTTTGGCGATATGGAATTGTGGCGGGTGCCCGCCAGCCCAGTTCATCCAATACATCGGCGGCAGTCTCAACCAGCTTGGCGCCCTGTCGTATCAGCGCGTGACAGCCTTTGGCATGGGGCGAGTGTATGGAGCCAGGTACGGCAAACACATCGCGTCCCAAGTCGTTGGCCATGTGTGCAGTAATCAGCGAACCGGAGGCCAGCGATGCCTCCACCACCAAGGTGCCCACCGACAGCCCTGCAATGATGCGGTTGCGTTTTGGAAAGTTGCCTCTGGACGGTGCGGTGCCCAGCGGAAACTCTGACAGCAACAGGCCATGTTCGCTGATGCGTTGCGCCAGCGCATGGTGGGCCCGAGGGTACACGCGGTCTAAGCCAGTGCCGACAACAGCAATGGTGGGCGAGATGCCGTTTGTTGTCACCTCTAACGCGCCTTCGTGTGCCGCACCGTCTATGCCATGCGCCAAGCCCGACACAATGCACAGTCCCGCCTGGCTCAAACTGTGCGCAAAATCATGTGCGGTACGCACCCCTTGCGCGCTCGCGTTGCGGCTGCCGACCATGGCCAAAGCCGCTTTTGGCTGCAGCAGTTGGCGCTTGCCGCAGGCATACATCAGCATAGGCGGGTCGTCCATGTCGCCTAATAAGACCGGGTAGTCTGGGCATTGCGGTGTCACTATGCTGCGACGTGCATCAGCAGCCAGCCAGATTTGTGTGTTCTCTAGTGTGGATAAAAACGCAACTGGCATCACCTTGAGCGCTTGCAGTTGCTTGTAACTCAATAGCAAGCTGACCTGTGGGTCAGGTGTGTCGAACATGTTGTCGAGGCTGCCCAAGCTGTCTATGAGCAGTTTGGCCGCTCTGGGCCCAAGGCCGGGTGTCAAGCTCAAGCGCAGCCATGGCGCCCAGTCGTTCACGCTGTGGGCGAATGTGTTTGAACTTCCGGTGGTGTTCATATGCATGACCTTGCGTTGTTGGGCGCCCTGTGAGTCGCGACGCACCGTAAGCAGCAATCTACCCGTCAGAACCCATAGCTGGTAATCTGTTGCTTATAGGCCATTTTGAGCATGCACGCGGTGAAGTGCAAGCCCCCAATGTCAAGGCAGGTGCGAAATGCCGCGACAATATAAAATTGCAATGTTGTTTATTGAAAAGTTGCTCTCTTAGCCATGTTGTCTACGCTCGAAATTCTCCGTTACCCCGATGCCCGTTTGCACAAGGTTGCCAAACCTGTTGAAGTGGTCGATGAGCGCATCCGCGACTTGTCACAAGCCATGTTGGCAACCATGTACGATGCCAACGGCATTGGCCTAGCCGCCACGCAAGTTGATGTGCATGAGCGCCTCATAGTGGTAGACGTCAGCGAAGAGCGCAATGAGCCTTTGGTCATCATCAACCCCAAAATTGTGTGGGCCAGCGAAGACACGCAGATGGCCGAGGAGGGTTGCTTGTCAGTGCCTGGCATCTACGATGGCGTTGAGCGCGCCAGCGAGGTGCATGTGCAGCACTTAGACGCACAGGGGCAGATGCAAACGCTGCAGGCGACAGACTTGTTGGCCGTGTGTATTCAACATGAGATGGACCACTTGGTTGGCAAAGTGTTTGTTGAGTACCTGTCACCACTCAAACGAAACCGTATAAAAACAAAGCTGCAAAAGCAACTGCGCGAGGACCGTTAATGCGTGTTATTTTTGCTGGTACGCCTGCCTTTGCAAGCGCCAGTTTGCAAGCATTGCTAACGGCAGGTTTTGAGGTCCCCTTGGTGCTCACCCAGCCCGACCGCCCTGCTGGCAGAGGCTTGAAGTTGCATGCTTCTGCTGTTAAAACACTGGCTCTGGCTCATAACATTCCCGTTGCTCAGCCCACGAGCTTGAGGTTAGATGGGCGCTTTGGCGATCAAGCCAAGGCTGCGCAAGCGCTTATTCAGCAAGCCAATGCCGATCTCATGGTGGTGGCTGCATACGGGTTGATATTGCCGCAATGGACTTTGGAGACACCGCGTTTGGGCTGTGTCAATGTGCACGCCTCGCTGCTCCCCCGCTGGCGTGGTGCGGCGCCCATTCACAGAGCGATTCAATCAGGCGATGCACACACTGGCGTCACCATCATGCAAATGGACGCTGGGCTTGATACCGGCGACATGTTGTTGGCAGAACGCATGGCCATACGCGTGCAAGACACCACCGCCATGTTGCACGACAGGCTTGCCGACATGGGTGGACGTTTGCTGTTAGAAGCGTTGGCATTGATGGCAAGCAACGCCCACACACCCACAGCGCAGCCGTTTGATGGCATTACGTATGCAAACAAAATAGACAAGGGAGAAGCGCCCTTGGATTGGCACCAGCCGGCGGACGTGCTGCTGCGCCAAGTGCTGGCTTTTAATCCCTTCCCAGGTGCAACGCTGCGCTTGCCAGCTGCTCGAGGTGGCGAGCCCGAAACCGTCAAGGTCTGGGGTGCCCACGTGTTGCCCAGCATGTTCACCGTGACCGACTCCCACAGCGCAGGCGGCGTGTTGGCAACAAGCCAGCAAGGTGTCGATGTGGTGTGTGGCTCACGCACAGTGCTGCGCCTGACCGAGTTGCAACGGGCCGGTGGCAAACGCTTGGCTGTTGCGCAGTGGCTGGGCGGCGCATCCGTGCAAGTGGGACAGCAGTTGGTATTGCCCAGCGCGGTCTCTCACCTGTGAGCGGTTGGGCCGGCAGCACTGCCGCTACAGTGGCTCGCTATTGGCGGCACCCTGCATTTAGAGAAGGCCTGCGCGATACCTTGAGCGTGGCCCCTGGCATCGCTGCGTGGGGTTTAACGACTGGCGTAGCGTTGGCCAACTCTGGCCTGAGCATTCTCGAGGTCAGCATCATGACATTGTTGGTGTTTGCTGGCAGTGCACAATTTGCAGCGACCCCCCTCATTATCTCTGGCACGCCGCTGTGGATTATTTGGGCCACCGCGCTGTGCGTGAACTTGCGCTTTATGGTGTTCAGTGCACACATGCGCCCCTACATGATGCATATGCCAACGCGAAAGCGGGTGTGGCTCAGCTACCTGCTAACTGACGTCTCGTATGTGATTTTTACCAAGCGCTACCAACACCCAGGTGTTGACGACGGGCAGCTGTTTGACCAGATGGCCTATTGCAAAGCAAGTGTGTTCACCATTTGGTTGTCGTGGATGGGTTCAAGTTTTGTGGGCATTGCCTTGGCCAGCGTTATTCCGTTGTCGTGGGGGTTAAATTTTGCTGGAATTTTGGCGCTGATTGGCATCACCTTCTCGTTGGCGACCACCAAACTTAGGATATTGGCTGGAGGCTTGTCAGGCACAGCCGCGGTGGCGGCATTTGCATTGCCGTTAAAGCTCAATATCGTGGTGGCTATTGCCGCCGCGGTCGCCCTGAGCCTGGTCATTGAACACACCCGAGAGGCTACCCGTAAGCGTGGCGCCACAACATGAGCAACTCCATGCAAGCGCTCAATACAACCGACGTATGGACGTTGTTGGCGATTGCTGGCCTTGGGCTTATAACGCTGTTAACACGCTCGTTTTTTGTGTTGTCCAGCAGCGACTGGAAATTGCCCAATTGGGTTCAGCGCGGTCTGCACTATGCGCCAATCGCAGCCTTGGCGGCGGTCATCGTGCCTGAGGTGGTGATGCACAACGGCCAATTGGTGACCACATGGCAAGACGCGCGCTTGTTTGCCGCAGCTGCTGGTGCCACTTGGTTCTTTACCAAGGGCGGCGTCTTAGGCGCCATCGTGTGTGGCATGCTGGTGTACTTGCCGCTGCATTTAGGGCTGGGTTGGTGAGGCCTTGTCTTGTGAAGTCTTGTTTTGTCCGGCCTGTGCGTGTGCGTGTGCGGTTTTTTTCAGCGGGCAGCGCAGGCATTTAACCTGCAGCCATTCGCCCAATACATACCAAGCCCACGCACTGACCCAACACAGCCAGGCCGTCCAAAGGGTGTGACTGGGGTAATGCGCGCCACGCAGGGTTTGCGCAACCCCCAATGCCAAACCAATCACCATCAAGGCAAACAAGGCCATTCGCGCACGCGATCTGATACGTGCCTCAGCAGCCATTAAAAAACCTGGCAACAGCGCCACATAGCCAAACGCACTAGAAACATGGCCTCCAGGGAAACAGCCCCCAGAGCCATTGTCTGCCACGCCAAAGCGCCAGTGCGATACATAAGCGGCTGTGCCGCCAAACTGGCTCAACTCCCAAGGGCAACTCACGCCGCTCATGGCTTTGAGCGTGCTGATGAGCATCAGCGACAAGGCCACGCCCAACAGCAACCACACACGCTGAACGCGCCGCCCCAGTTGCGGGTGGGCATTGCTTGGCCACACCAACGCCAGCAGCCATAGACAGACAAACACCACAACGGCAGCATTGCGCGCGCCAGTGTGCAACACAGTGCTGAGCCAGTAGTTGTTGGTCAGCTCAAAGCCTGCGGGCGAAGCAATGTGCTGCATGACCCACACGTCCAGCCCACTGGCGTCCCACAACAAGAGGCACAGCAAAGACACCAGCGTGGCCCGACACACCCAGCAGCCAGGAGCGCGGTGTGTGTGGTGTGTTGTGAGGAGGGACTCAGCGGCGCAGAGGAGACGGTGCATGGCTACAAGTGTTTTGAGTGGTGGCGCATTATGCGGCCCAGTTTGCCCTTATCCTAAGGCTGACAAGCCATTCCACTAACAAACCCCCAGATGTTCCAATTCAAATCCTCTCATGACCAGCCCACAAGCTGGTCAAAATTCACCGTGGCCGGCTTGGCAGCATTGTGGATGGCCACGGTGTCCAACGTCAGTCTGTGGCAACAACTATGGGCCTCACCCGAAGTTGGTGGTTGGCGAGGCGTGGGGTTTATGGTCCTATTTGGGGTGGCCATTGCCGCCGTGCTGTTCGCCGCACTGTCCTTGTTGGCCTGGCCGTGGTTGTTCAAATTCATAACGGCAGTGTTGTTGGTCACGGCGGCTTGCAGCAGCTACTTCATGCTGAGCTATGGCATCGTAATGGATGCCCATATGCTGGTTAATGTGATGGAAACCGATGTGCGTGAGACTCAAGACCTGCTGTCATGGCGTCTGGTGCTCGTCGTGTTGGGCCTTGGCGTGTTGCCTGCCTTGTGGGTAGTAACCCGGCAGACCCGCCACAAGCCATGGCTGCAAAGCGTGTGGCGCAACTTGTTGGTTGGCAGCGCTGGCCTGGCGGTGGCACTGTTGGCAGCACTGTTGGTGTTCCAAGACCTGTCGTCGACCATGCGCAACCACAA